>NZ_NRGU01000043.1:0-3706 GCF_002332245.1 Glutamicibacter sp. BW78 | reverse complement strand
GATCGATACCTCGGCTGTGAAGTGGAAGGCGGAGTTCAATGCGGTGGTTCGCCAGGTCTTCCCGATGATGAAACCGGCGTTGAGCCAAGGCAAGAAGCCCGGAGTGATTCTTCTTTCCCTGGCCCCGTCGAAAGAGTCCGGGGCGGCGGCGGACGAATCCGCGGAACGGGTCACGACGATTGCCAAGGAGCTCTTAGGCGAGAATGCCGACGTCGGCATCACGGGTTCCGAGGAAGACCCAAAGGAAATCGTCATCAGGCACAATCACGGAACGAACATGTCCTTCGGTGCCCGCAGGCTACGGGTCGAACGGGTTCTGAACACTCGCGTCCCGGGTTCCTGGCAGTCGCATTGGGATCTCGTGGGGGACGTGGTGACATTCAAGCGCAAGGAACCATTGCCGGATCTGGTGATACCGCCCGAGGAACACCTCCCGGAGATCACGACGCATGAACAGTACGCAAATTGGAGGGTCGTCTATGGCAAGACGGAGAACGACCAGGACGTGTTCTGGCATCCTCGCGAACAAGCACACATGCTCGTGGTTGGTCCCACCGGTTCAGGCAAGACGGTCCTGTTGCACCGGGTAGTTCAGGCTGCTGCTCAAGCCGGATGGAGGATCCACGTCGTTGATGGCAAACGGATCGAATTCATCGGCTTCAGGAACTGGCCCAACGTCGAACTGATTGGTGCCAAGGTAGAGCACCAGGTGCGGATGATCGTTGGGGCGCACAAGTTAATGGAAGAACGTTACTCGCTGATCGAGTCCGGACAGGTGCGGGTATCGGATCTGGAACCCCTGATGCTGGTGCTCGACGAAGTGGCCACTTTGCGCAAGCGCATCGATCGCTGGTGGCTATCGGTCCGGCCCAAGGGGGCCCCAGCCAAGGCGCCTGTTCAGGAGCTGCTGGCGGATATGGTCCGGTTGGGCCGAACGGCCAAGATCCATCTGGTCATGGGCCTGCAGCGTCCCGACGTCGAGTTCCTTGACGGCGAGATGCGGGACAATTTCGGGGCTCGTGCCGCCCTGGGTCGTATGTCCCCGCAGGGCGCGATGATGATGTGGGAGAACGCCGGAATCGGCACAAGCGTTCCCCGCGGCAAGCCGGGGCGGGGGTACAGCACGACTCTGGCCGGCCCGGTGATGGAAACCCAATTCCACCTCGTGCCGAACCCCGACCCGGGAAGCCCCGGCTACTCGGAGGAAAAAACCGAGGCAGTCCGCCCGGTCCGGACACGATGGCCAATCAAACACATCGAGGATCTGGACCCCGTCGACACTGACCTGGACGGCAACGAGGTCAAACGAACCTACGACGACTTCCTGGATGCCAGGATCCTCGACGGGCCCTCTCCCATCTGGGCGACTTACACCACCCCGGCCGAGGCAGCCTCTCCGGAAGAGGACTCCGTTCCAACCATCGGGTATGCCCCCGAGGAAACAGACGACTACGGAGTTCCAGACGAAATGGGTCCGGAGTTTGAAGGAGATGGCTTCCATGCCGATCAGCTGCCGATCAGCGCCGCCGATCTCTGCGAGGGCGACCTAGCCGAGGTGGATGATTCCTTGGAGCTGTGGGGAATCGTTGAATCCGTCGAGGTTTCTGATACCGGAGTCATGGTCGACTTCCGGGATCCCGAAACCGGCGACCCCGAGTCCATTGGGCTGGACGTCAACGCAGTAATCACCGTCCGCAAACCGAACGTGGAGGAAACATAATGGCCGATCGTGATTTAGATGATGACAGTACCTTTATCACCTTTTTGGCAGCTGGCGTCCTTGCATTCGGATGGATCCCCCTGGTGGCCTTTCTCGACCCGGTCAGGGTTTGGATGCTCGACCACGGTGTCCTAGTACCAGCCCATGAAGCCGCGGTGGTGATCCCGGGGTGGGACTCCGGCCTCGACTTGCCCAGGCTGGCCCTTTTGGCCCTAGTGGTTCTGTTTCTGATGGTCATCGCGGTCTCAGGGGTTCGACGCTGGAGGTCCCGCTCATGATGGGGGCGAACCACGCGGCCATGGGTGCAGGAAGTTGGTTCGCCGTGACTGCGACAGCCCCTGGGGCCCTGGGCATCATCACGACCGACCCGAAGCTGGTCCTGATCGGTATGTTCACCACGGCTGGGGCCGCGCTCCTTCCGGACTGGGACCATCGCAAAGCGACAATCACGTGGTCGCTGCCGCCGCTGAGCAACATCATTGCCAGAGTGCTCGAAAAGGTAGCCGGCGGTCACCGAGCCGGAACCCACTCACTTCTGGGCATCATGTTCTTCACCGCAATCGCCTGGGCCGCCGGCCTCCTGACCCACACCACCAGCCAGGGACATACCGTGAACACCGGGGCGGGAATCGTGGGACTCTTCCTCGTATCCCTGGCAGTCGGAGCTCTGAAAGCGATCCCATCCTCTAGCTACTTCACTGTCTGGGGCATCGCGCTGGCCTGTGCCGGGTTCATCGCCTGGTTCTCGCCCACGAACCCATGGTGGGTGCCCATGAGCGTGGGAGTCGGAGTAGCTGTTCACATTCTTGGCGACTTTCTCACCGTCGGGGGAGTGAAGATCTTTTGGCCGATCAGGCACGACTCGGTGGCAGTTCCGATCTTGGGGAAGACCGGAGAGGACAAACTTGGAGAAATACTGGCCGGCACAATTTTCGGCCTCTACTTCGCCTATGCCTTGATATGGACCATCCACGCATTGATCGTGTAGGTCCTCATGTCCTCTTCAAGCAGACGATCCTGGCTCAGGCTGCCGCGGTACGCCCCCAGTAAGCCGACTCCGGCGGGGGCATCCAATACTCCTCTAATTCAGGTTTGAACCGTTCTGCGGACATCACTGAATCGAACAGCTCACCCGACAGCGCTTCAGCGGCATCGAACAGCTCCTTCTCCGCATCTAGGAGCTCGTGTTCGGCCAGGGGATCCATGTAGCCGTCATTGCCCGGGATCGATGCAAGATAGGTAGCCCAAAGCCGACGCTGATGACGGTAGAGGTTGATCTGGCGCTCGACGTCTTCCAGCACACCCAACTGGTCAGCCAGCTGCACTAGATCCGTCGCGTATTCCAATTTCCAACCATGCTGATCAGCGCGCAACATACCCAATTCGGCCATTTCACGGACCGACGCATATACGGCGCTACGGGACATCCCGGTGGCCTGAACAATCACACTCACCTGGGCCCTGCCCCGACGTTCGATCGCTTCGTACACGAGGGCAGCTACAGGCCCCAAGGCGCGGAACACCGGACGAACCGCATGAATCTTCCCCTTGGCCAGTCCCCGACGCATCGCCACGTCCTTGTCTGCTGCGGAAAGCTCAACAACGTACCGATCCGCATCAAGGCCACGCCCTCGAGCGACTAACCGCACGGGGCTTCCATCAATTGCCACCAACCGCCTTAGATGCCTAGCCACCGTCGCGTGATGAAGACCTGTAGCCACAGCAATGGCCCGACAGCCCACGGCCACCTCCTGACTACCTGTCATCTGAGCAAAGACCAGCAGGGCCCGGAGGATGAACTTTAGATAGATCGATTCACGTACCTTTTCTATCCGGGCATCAAAGAGATCCAGGAGCATTCTGGATTCACGAACCAGCCCATGACCACCGAGAGACCCGCCCCCCTGTGAGGTTAAGTGGGCGTTCATGTCGTTTTTACGGACAGGTGAAACAGCAGGCTTGGGAGTGGGATTAATAAAAGAAACG
>NZ_NRGU01000042.1:0-206801 GCF_002332245.1 Glutamicibacter sp. BW78 | reverse complement strand
AGAGGACCTTGCTGGCCAGAGCGGTCAACGCCACCCCCACGGCGGCCCAGATCCCGTAGGCGACGCCGAGGGCCAGCCCGGTCTGCAGTGCCAGGGCCAGGCAGGAGAAGGCGACGAGGTAGCCGACGGCGACGGCACCGTACCAACGGCGACTCCCGGACGTGGCCATGCGCAAGGACAAGGTGCCGGCGACTTCACTGACGATGGCCGCACCCAACAGGACCCAGCCGATCATGCTGGAGTCCCTTGCTGTTCATGTGCACGCTCCGCGGCGCGTTGGGAACCGAGTTCGATGGTCAGCACCCCGGCAATGATCAGCCCCATCCCGGCGAGCATGGTGGCCGTCAATGGTTCGCCGAAGATGATTGCCGACAGTGCAGCAGTCAGGGCGACACCGCTGGCACCCCAGATGCCGTAGGCCACGCCCAAGGGCATCCCTTCGCGCAGGACGGCGGCGAGGAAGACGAAGGCCACCACGAATCCGACGGCGGTGAGGAAATACCAGCCGGGGTGTTCGACGGCGGCCTTCAGTGACACCGAGCCGGTGACCTCGGTGAGGATGGCCCCGGTCAACAGAAGCCACTTCTTCATGGCTGGTCCTCCAACAGTGAGACGGCGGCGGTGCGGATGGTCTCCAGCTCGTCCTGCGCTGGGGGCAGGATGTCGGTGGCGCTGGCGAACCAGATGCCGTCGGCCAACAGCCTGACCGCTGCCAACCGTCCGCGCAGGGCCGCCGATGCGCCGTCGGGCACGGCGAACCACGGGCCGAAGCGTTCACTCCACCGTTCGGTCAGCGGGTCGCGTAGTCGCGGATCGGTGAGCATCACCAGATCGGAGGCGTCGAAGTTCCGCTCCAGTGTCCATTCCAGATAGGCCGTGACCCGGTCGGTGGCCGTGGCCTGTTCCGGGGTATCTCCCAGACGGGCCGAAAGTTCGACGACCCATTGATCGATCACCGCGTCGACCAGCCCGAGCATGAGCGCTTCCTTGGTCCGGAAGTGGTACATCAGCCCGGGTTTGGTCAGCCCCGCCTCGCGGGCCGCCGATTCCAGGGAGACCGTGTCCCCCTGGCGCAGCAGGCGCAGGGAGGAATCGATGATCTGGTCGCGGGTATCGGCACTCATGTCCTTACTTTACCAACCGGAAGGTTGGTTCGTCATGCCGGGGTGGGTGACGCCGGATCCTCGTCGGCCGCGTCCGAGGGCGTCTCGGGGGCTTCCGGTGGGGGAGCGGGTTGGGTTTGTTCGCGCAGGTAGCGCAGGACGACGACTGCAACGGCGGTCACCGGCACGGCGAGGAAGGCCCCGATGATGCCGAAGAGAGTGAAGCCGAGTGTGACGGCCCCGATGACGACGGCCGGATGCAGATGCAGGGCCTTGCCCACGATGTAGGGCTGCAGCAGGTTCGCCTCGAGCTGCTGGACCGCCAGCACCACCACCAGGGTCGCCAGGGCGGTGGCCCAGCCGTGCGCCAGCAGGGCCACCAGGGTGGCCAGCAGGCCGGTGGAGACGGCGCCGATCACGGGGATGAATCCGGCGAAGAAGATCAGCAGCGCCAGCGGGAAGGCCAGCGGGACGTCCAGCAGCCACAGGCCCAACCCGATGAAGACGGCGTCGACCAGGGCCACGATGATCTGCGTCTTCAGGTAGGCGGACAGGGCCTGCCAGGCCTGTTCGCCCAGACGTCCGGCATGGACGTGGGTCTCCGGCGAGGTCCAGTGGAACACCCAGGGCAGGAAGCGCTCGCCGTCCTTGAGGCAGAAGAAGGTCAGCACCAGGGTCAGCAGCAGCACGACGATGAGGCTGGTCACCGATCCCAGACCCGAGGCGATGCCGAACAGGATGTCCTGCCAGCGGCCGCCCACCCAGCCCAGGATGTCCTCCAGGTTCTGCTGCAGGTCCACCCCGCTCAGATCCAGCGGCAAATCGCGCAGTTGCGTGGTGAAGCTGGTGAGGTTCTCCTGGGCGAGTGCGCCCAGGCGGCGGGTCCCTGAACCGAGGGCGGGGATGGCCGCCCAGATGACGCCCGCCACGACGGCCAACAACACCAGCAACGACAGCAGGGCGGCCAGCGCGCGGGGCATTGCCCGGTGGAGTCCCCGGCATAGCGGCCACAACAACGAGGACAGCAGCAGGGCCAGCAACAAAGGGAAGACCACCGCCCATAAGGTGCGCAGCAGCAGCCACAACACCACCAACCCGACGACCAGCACCAGGGACTTGGCGGTCCAGCGACTGGCCGTGGTGAGGCCGCGGGCCAATGAGCGGGGCGGGGCCTCGCTCATGAGCCGGCCCCCGCCAGGTCCAGGGATGCGGCGAAACGTTCCTTCTCGAGGCCGGTTTTCGGCATCACACCCCTCCTTGGAGTCGACGGGTCAGGGCCCAGTCTCACACCCCCTGCGGGGGATCACAACGACCGTCGGCCTCCAGACAGATGTGTCGGCTAGCGATCGAGGAAGTCCAGCAGCGCGGAGTTGAATTCCCCGGCGTGGGACACGATGAGTCCGTGGGGTGCTCCCTCGATGACGACGAGCTCGCTGTGGCCGATGGCTTCGTGGGTGCGCTGGCCAGAGCCTTCGAAGGGTACGACGCCGTCGCTATCGCCGTGGATCACGAGTGTAGGCACCGTGATGCTGGGCAGGTCCTCGCGGAAGTCGGTGGTGCCGAAGGCATCCATGCAGGCCACTGCGGCCGCCTCGTTGGACCGGCAGGACACGGCGATGGTTTCCTTCAGCTGGTCCTCGCTGACGCACAACTGGTCCCCGGCCGAGTAGAAGCCGGGGGTGAACCCCTCGAAGAAGGCGTTGCGGTCCGCTGTCAGTTGGGACTTCATCTCGTTGGCTTGCGCCTCCTCCAGCGGACCGTCCGGGTTCCCGTCGGTCTTGAGCAGGAAGGGCGGCACCCCCGCGGCGAAGATGATCGAGTGGAGGCGTTGCTCGCCGTGGGCCGAGACGTAGCGGGCGACCTCGCCGCCACCCATGGAGAACCCGACGAGGGTGACGTCCTTGAGGTCAAGCCCCTCCAGTAGTGCCGCGACGTCGGCCGCCAGCGCGTCGTAGTCGTAGCGTGCGGCCGGCTCGGAGGCGCCGAAACCGCGACGGTCGTAGGTGATGACGCGATGGCCCTTCTCGGCCAGCGGGCCCACCTGGTTGGCCCAGGAGGTGCCATCGAGCGGCCAGCCGTGGATCAGGACGACCGGACGGCCTTCGCCCGCCGTGTCCTGGTAGTTCAGCGTGTTTCCGTCGGCTCCGGTGATCTGTGGCATGGAAATCATCCTCTTCCTGGTCGGATGGGTGGGGTGGCATCCCCTTCCAGCCAACGTACGCATAAGCTCCCGGTGAAGTACAGGAGCCCTGCTCGTCCCCTCCACAGGATCCGTGCCGGTGATGGCTGTGCACAGGGGGGATCCTGTCGGGATGGGGTCGGAGGAAGAAAACTAAACTCGAATACATGTTCGAATATGATGTAGGAGAAGATGCCGGCGGAGCCCCGGGTTTCCCGGGGGTGCCCGACGCCGCGGCGGTTGTGGAGCCCGCGCTCGCCCGGATCGAGGCGGTCAGGGCGGCCCTGGCGCTCGGGGGAACCCGGTTGGGCGAAGCGGGTCTGGTGGATCTGCTTTCCGGGTTGGAAGCGGTGAAGTCGGCTGCCGGCGCCTATCAGGCGCGGGCGGCCGTGGCCCTGCGTGAGCGGGCGGTCAGACGCGAAGCGGCCGCCGGTGTCGACCCCGAAAAGCGTGGACAGGGGGTCGGCGCGCAGGTGGCATTGGCCCGGCGTGAGTCCCCGCATGAGGGCTCCCGGCTCCTGGGCTTCGCCCGGGCCATGGTGGATGAAATGCCCCATACCCATGAGGCGTTCCGCGCCGGGGAGATCAGCGAATGGCGCGCCACGTTGCTGGTGGGTGAGACCGCCTGCCTGGAGTTGGAGGACCGGAAAAAGGTCGATGCGGCCTTGATGGCCGATCCACGCACCATCGAGGGGGTCGGCAATCGGAAGCTGAAGGCCATGGCACGGCATCTGGCCGAGCAGGCCAGCCCGAAAGCAGCGGTCGAACGCGCCCGCCGGGCCGTGGGGGACCGGCATGTGAGCCTACGTCCGGCCCCGGACACCATGGCCATCCTGACCGGGTCCCTGCCCGTGGGCCAGGGGGTCGCGGTGCTGAAGGCACTGACCCGGGCCGCGGATCTCGCGACGGCAACCGGGGATGCGCGCAGCCGCGGCCAGATCATGGCCGACACGTTGGTGGAACGGGTCACCGGGCAGCAGCGGGCCGAGGGTATGCGCGTGGAGATCCAGCTGGTGATGACGGACCGGACGCTGTTCCAGGGCGATACGGAACCGGCACACCTGCAGGGCTATGGGGTCGTTCCGGCGCAGGTCGCCCGGGACATGATCCGCGAAGCGACTCGGGCTGCCCGTCTGTCGACAGCGACACCCCAGGAACCCACCGACGGGCAAGAGTCCAACGCGCCGCCCGGGCCCGACTCCCTGGCCTGGATCCGACGGCTCTATACGGCGCCTGCCACGGGGGAACTCGTGGGCCTGGATTCGCGGGCCAGACTGTTCCCGCGCGGCTTGCGGCGCTTCATCGAAGTACGGGACCAGACCTGCACCCGCCCGTGGTGCGATGCTCCCATCCGGCATATGGATCACATCCTGGCCTGGGCCGGAGGCGGGGCGACCGTCGCGGAAAACGGGCAGGGAACCTGTGTCCGCTGCAACCACACGAAGGAAGCGCTGAACTGGCACTCCCGCAAGGTCGCCGGAGCCCGGCACACGGTGGAAACCACAACGCCGACAGGACACGTCTACCGCTCGCAAGCACCAGCACTCCCCGGAACCGCCGACTGAGGCGACAGCAACCGCGGCACGCGAAAAGCGGCGGGCCGCCCGCGGCACCGTAGTCTGGTCCGCGTGAATCGATCCTTTACCCTCCTGGTCAACCGGGCTGCCGGCAGCGGCGACCCTCTGGCCGCGGCCGCCCGCGTGGAGCGGATCCTACGCGAGTCCGGGGCCCGGGTCGAAACCGTGGCCCCCTCGGGGCCGGCGGAGGGCAAAAGAGCCCTTGCCCAGGCCGTCATCCGCGGCGATGTGGTGGTCGCTGTCGGAGGTGACGGGACCGTCTCGGCGCTCGCCGGAGAAGTGGCCCGGCTCGGCGGGATCCTGGGGGTCATCCCCGCCGGACGGGGCAACGACTTCGCCAGGATGCTGGGATTGCCCACGGATCCTCACGCCGTGGCAACCATCCTGCTCGACGAGGAACCCGCGGAAACCGATCTCATCAGCACCACCGCGCCCGATGGCACATCGCGGGTGGTGGCCGGTTCGATCTATGCGGGCATCGACGCGGTGGTCGCCGATCGCGTCGCCCGCGGACACTGGCTGCCGCGTTCCTGGCAGTACCCGATGAATGGTTTATATGCCCTGGCCACCTTCCGTCCCACACGATTGACCGTCGTCATCGACGGAACCGAACGCACTTTCAAGGCGGCCTGCGTGACCGTCGCCAATTCGGCCTACTACGGCTCGGGCATGCGCATTGCCCCGGAAGCCAGCATCGACGATGGGCACTTGGACATCGTGGTGATTGAGGCCTTCGGCCGGCTGGACATGATCCGGGCCTTGCCGAAGGTCTACGGAGGTACCCACGTCGACTTGCCCACGGTGCACACCTTCCGCGGCAGATCCATCACACTCTCGGCCGAGCCGGCGATTCTCTACGGGGGAGACGGCGAAACCGAGGGAATGGTCGGCAGCGGGGCGGTACTGATCGACGTTGTGCCTGCTGCCGTCCAGATTCTGCGCTAAGGCGGTACCTGCAGGGTTGCCTTGGTCACGGTTCGACATCTGGCGGCCTTGCCTCCCCTGCCGGGCGGGTCGAGACTGTACCTTGGGGCTTAAGACAGGTTCTTGGATGAATTCTGTCGCCTGCGAGAACGTATCAACAACTGGGGAGGGCGTCGGCCATGGTCTTTACGATCGTCATGAACATTCTTGGTCTAGCAATGGTCGCGGGGGTGGTGTTCGCGGTGATCAAAAAAGATCGGAACGCCAACGCCAACGCCATCGACGCCGAGTTCGATGATCTCTCCGAAGACCACAGCACGACGCCGGGGCGCGGTTTCTAGGTAGTCTGCTTCCAGATGGCCCGCCCGGCGACGTGCCGGATGCGGTCCTGGCTGCGGTGGCCCTAGCATGGCAGTCGTGAGCATCGAATCGGCCCTGCTGTCCTTCGCCGTCGTGGCCGCCCTGTTGACCATCATCCCGGGGTTGGACACCGTGCTGGTGCTGCGCGCTTCGATCAGCCAAGGACGCCGCCATGGCTACGCGACCGCGTTGGGCGTCAACTCGGGTGCCATGCTCTGGGGCATTGCCGCTGCCGTCGGGGCATCGGCCTTGCTGGCCGCCTCCGAAACGGCGTTCACGATCCTCAAACTGGTCGGTGCCCTGTATATGGCCTGGCTGGGCGCGACCATGCTCTGGCGTTCGCTGGGCCGCACCCCACCCACGGTCGTTGCCGATCAACCCGGCGCGCGGGCCAGCCGAGGGCTGCTGTTCTCCTGGGCCAAGGGTGCGGGCACGAACCTGCTCAACCCCAAGGTCGGGGTTTTCTACATTGCGATGATCCCGCAGTTCATCCCCGCAGGAACCTCGACACTGCTGATGGGCATTGCGCTGGCCGGGGTGCATAACCTGTTGGCGCTGATCTGGTTCTCGCTGCTGATCAACGGGACCCATCTGGCCCGCGGAACCTTCCAGAAGCCGGGTTTCATCCGGTGGACGGACCGGGTGGCGGGGGTTGCCCTGCTCGGGTTTGGTGCCACTTTGGCCTTCAACAGTAGGTAGCCGGCTTCTTAGTCCCGGTCGGAGAGTCGTGCAGCCGTCACGGCACCCAACGTATAGGTCAGTGTGGCCACCAGAACCAACACCAGCGGGGCCGTCCAGCCTCCGGTGAGAGTGTTCAGCCAACCGGCCAACGGCGGGGCTGCCGTCGCTGCGAGATACCCTCCGCCTTGGACGCGGGCCGACACCGAGGCGGCTTCGGCGTCGGAATGCGAGATCCGCGGGATGACGGAGAAGATCACGGTGAACCCGCCGCCCTGGGCGATGCCGCCGATTATCGACCAGAGAACGAAGGCCTGCGGGGCTGCCAACAGCCCCACCGGCAGGATGATCCAGAAGACTGCCACGACGATGGCGGCCACCGAGAGCCGGGTCCGGTTTGCCAATAACGGAACCCCGAAGGCGCCGAGAATCGCGGCGACCTGGAACAGCGAGGCCGAGGCCCCCGAGGAGGCAGGTGCCAGCCCCCGGGTTTCGGTGAGCAGCAACGGGAGCCAGGCAGTGGTGGCGTAGTAGGCCGCCGACTGTCCACAGAACGCGAAGACCAGCAGCGCCACGATGCGTTTGGTGTGGGCCCGCTGTTCCGGGGTGCGGGCCGGGGCCACCGAGGTGCCGGCCGCCGTCGTCCTAGCAAGCCTGCGGGCCGTCGCGGGGGAGACCGGTGTACCCGGGGCGTTGCGCCTCCGCAGGACCCAATAGATGAGTCCGGCGGCGGTGACGATCGACCAGGCGGCGATCGCCCATCTCCAGCCGGCGAACCCGGCCAACGGGGCTGTCCCGAGCAGGGTCGCCATCGAACCGACATTCATCGCGGCCGAATAGGCGGCAGTTGCCGAGGAGACCTTATTCCAGGGCACGTCGCGGCGAATCAGCACCGGGACCGCGATATTGCCCAGCGTCATGGCGGCACCGATGATCGCCGTACCGCCGAGCACCACCCAGGCCGGACCTGAGGAGCGGATGAGGGTTCCGGTCATGATGCCTGCCAGGCACAGCACGATGGTGGTTTCGGGGCCGAAGCGGCGGATCACCCGTGAAGCCAGTGGGGTGGCCAGCGCGAAGAGCAGCACCGGCAACCCGGTCAGCAGCCCGGCCCCGGCGGCGCTGAGCCCGGTGCCTTCCCGAATATCGGCGATCACCGCCGTGGGGGCAATGATCGGGGCGCGCAGGCTCAACGCGACCATGACGATCCCGGCGATGACCCACGGCAGGGAGGGCCGGACGGCGGTCGGCGGGCTCATCGGGTGGCCTCGGTATGGAAACGGTCCGACGTGGCGACGAGGGCACCGGCGGCCAGCAGGGAACACCCGAGCAGGACGAGCCCGAGGGGGAGTGCGCTCGTTGAACCGCCGAGGCCGCCCAACGGGGAGACGATCGCCCCCAGGGTGAATTGGGCGCCACCGAGCCAGGCCGAACCGCTGCCGGATATCTGCCTGACCTCGGCCAAGGCCAGCGAGGTGGTGTTGCCCATGACGAACCCGATGCTGCAGGTGGTGGCGAAAATCAGTGCTGCGAGTATCCAGCCGGGCGAGGCGAGTAGCGCGCAGAGGGTGAAGGCCACGGTGACGGTGACCAAGGTGGAGACGGCGACGGTGACGGTGCTGCGCAGGGGGATCCGGGTGGCGAGCCGGGCGGAGACCAACCCGGTGCTCATCATGCCCAGGGCGTTGGCGCCGAAGAGCAGGGCGAACGTTCCGGGGCTCAAACCGAGGACCCCCTGGTAGAGGAACGGGGAGGCCGAGATGTACCCCATGAGGATCCCGAACGCCGCCCCGAAGAGGACGATGTAGCCCACGAATCGGCGATGCCTCATGGCTTCGGCCAGGCCCCCGAACAGCGGTCCGGTGCGCCGGTGGGCCACCGGCAGCGTCTCGCGCACCTGCCACAGGGCGCCGAGCAGCATCACCACCGACATCACGGCGATCGCCCAGAGGACGGCCCGCCAACCTGAGGTCGTGAATATCAGGCTGCCCACCGAGGGGGCCACCGCCGGGGCCACCCCGCTGATGGTCATCATGATGGAAAACAGTCGGGCTGCCTGCCCGCCCACGGCGCGGTCGGAGATCACTGCGCGGGAGAGGACGACGCCGGCTGCCGCACTGAGCCCCTGCAGGAACCTGAATGCCGTGAGGGTTTCAATGGTGGGGGCCAAGGCCACCGCGACGGAGGACAGGACGAAAACGGAGGAGCCGATCAGCAGGGGGCGGACCCGCCCGAACCTGTCAGAGAGCGGGCCGAAGAGCAGCTGACCGGCGCCCATGCCCAGCAGGAAGCCGGTCAGGGTCAGCTGGATGGCCGAGGCGCTGACTCCGAACTCGCGGGCCATCTCGGGGAAGGCCGGTAAGTAGAGGTCGGTGGCTACCGGACCTGCCATCGACAACAACGCCAGCGCGGTGAGCAACAGTGCCGGGAACCTGAACGAGCGCCCCTCGACTGCGGTGGATCGGCTCTCGGGCATGGGCCGATGCTATCGCCGCTGCCTGTCAAGCGCGGGATTCTGGACGACGTGTGACGGGGTGTTCCTGGCCACGGAGAGCACCATGCAAGTCGCGGCCGGCCCAAAAGCGGTAAACCCCTGGTCGCACTTACTGTCCTCTAGACAGCAATCATGATATTGTGTCTTTAGGACATAAAAAAGGCCACTGCAAACAGGCAGCGACCGGGAAGTAGGGGATGAACATGCTTTTCGAAGACAGCGTGGCACTGGTGACGGCCGCCGGTGCGGGAATTGGCAAGGCCATTGCGGTCCGCCTGGCCGCCGAGGGCGCCGCGGTCGTCGTTTCGGATATCAACGACGAGGCCGGTGAAGCGGTGGTCGCCGAGATCGTCGAAGCCGGAGGACGGGCCGCCTACCAGCGGGCCAACGTTGCCGATCCGGAGGAAGTCGCAGGCCTGATCGACGTCGCCGTGAAGACCTTTGGCGGGCTTCACCTCGCGGTAAACAACGCAGGCATCGGCGTCATGCCACGCCGGATCGAAGAGACCGAGAACTCCGACTTCGACCGCGTCATGTCAGTCACTCTGCGCGGTACCTTCCTGGCGATGAAATCCCAGATCGGACACTTCCGCTCTCAGGGGAGTGGCTCCATCGTCAACGTCGCCTCGATCGCCGGAGTGCAGTCCACGCCCATGCTGACCCCCTACGGCGCCTCCAAGCACGGAGTGGTCAGCCTGACCCGCAGCGTCGCCATGGAAAATGCGCCAGCTGGCATCCGGGTCAATGCCGTCGCCCCCGGCGCCATCGAAACGGCCTCGCTGGCCTCCTTGCCGGCGGAGGCCAAGGCGGAGCACAGCTCCAAGATCCCGATGAAACGCCTGGGCCAGCCCGAGGAGATCGCCAACGCCGTGGCCTGGCTCCTCAGCGACGAAGCCAGTTTCGTGACCGGCGTCGTGCTGCCCGTCGATGGTGGAACCGTCCATGACGACTAACGAGACGGACTACCGGCCGGCACTGATTGCCGCCCTGACCCGCATCCTGGGCGAATGGACGGCGCCAGGATTCCTCACAGGGGTCGCCGCCCGTGAAGGAGTCCATCTGGACCCGCCGGCGATCGTCATGGTCACCGTGATCGCCCAGAAGGGCCCCCAACGCCCCTCGGCGCTCGCCGCCCACCTGGTGACCGGACCCTCCAACATCAGCAAGATCATCCGGCGCCTCTCCGAGGCCGGGCTGGTCGTCAGGGCCACCGACCCCGACGATGCCCGGGCTCAGCGAGTGCAGCTGACGCCCGCAGGAGAGCACGTCGCCGCGGCTTTCGTGAAAGCCGGAGACGGGATGGTCGACGAATTACTTGAAGGATGGAGCGAAGCCGACCGGCGGACGTTCGTGACCTTGCTCGAACGTTTTGCCGTCGCCTCAACATCCTTCGCAGGAACGCTCGGAACCACCGAACCAACCACCACAGGAGAAATATCATGAGCCGCACTTATGTCATCACCGGAGCAGGATCGGGCATCGGGGCCGCCACCGCGCAATTGCTCCGCGAACGCGGAGAAACCGTGATCGGCGTGGACCTGAGAGGCGCCGAGATCGATGCCGATCTCAGCACCCCCGAAGGCCGCACCTCGGGCGTCGAACGCGCCATAGACCTGGCCGAAGGCCGCATCGACGCCGTCATCGCCTGCGCCGGGATCTCCATGCCCAAACCGCTCACCGTGAAGGTCAACTACTTCGGGGTTACCGAGTTCCTCGACCAGCTGGCACCGACCCTGGCCAAAAGCGAATCCCCCCGAGCCGTCGTCGTCAGCTCCATGGCCTCGCTGCAGCCCAACTCGCCCGAGCTCGTCGAAGCACTACTCTCCGGGGATGAGGATCGTGCCGTGGAAATCGGTACCGCCCTGGCCGAGGCCGGCCCCGAGCAGGGCTACCTGAACTACCCCTCCAGCAAGCGGGCCCTCTCCCGCTGGGTGCGTCGGGCCTGCATCACCGAGCGGTACGCCGGCGCCGGCATCCCGCTGAACGCGATCGCACCGGGCACCGTCATCTCCCCGATGACCACTGAGCTGCTCTCCACCCCCGAAGGCCGGGCCATGGTGGATCAGCACGTGCCGATGCCGTTGAATTACCACTCGGAATCGATCGTGCTGGCCCGCCTGCTGGCCTGGTTGACGAGCGAGGAAAATACGCACGTCACCGGTCAGACGATCTACGCCGACGGCGGCGCCGACGCCTCCCTGCGCGGAGACGATATCTGGAGCTAGTCTCCTCCGGCTCACCACAACGCCTTCGGCGGCCCTTGTACTCGGGGGTCGTCGGGGGCGTTTTGTCGTTGGGCGAGAGGCTGTGACGAGGGGCCGATTAGTTCGAACCGACGAAAAAATGCTAACGTATAGGTTCGCCATTTTCCGGGAGCATTCCCGGGAATTTCCTTCCTGACCCGGGTGGCAGAACTGTGTCGCAGCCCGCGTGCAGAACGCGCACCATGGCGCGGGTCTCCAAGAACATTATTCGGTAGTCGCTTCGCACCCGGCTTCGTCCAATCAGCTAAGTGAGACACACATGCCTGAGCCCACCCATCTGACCACCCCCGAGGCTGATGCGCCTCCCTCCGCTCTGGCTGCGGGGCTTGACCGCAAGGTCGCCGGCATCAGCATCGGCATCGTCGTCATCTTCGTCGCGGCGAGCCTCGGTTTCCCCGAGTGGACCGCCAACGTCATCAACTCGGGCTTCAGCGGGGCAGCCAAATGGTTCGGCGCCTACTGGCAGTACCTGCTGCTGATCACCTTCTTCGTGGCGATCGTGCTGGCCTTCACCCCGTACGCCAAGGCGCGCCTAGGATTCGAGAAGCCGGAGTTCAGCAGGTTCAAATGGGTCTCCATGATCATGTGCACCCTGCTGGCCGGCGGCGGCGTGTTCTGGGCCGCTGCCGAGCCGATCGCGCACTACATCTCCTCCCCGCCCTACTACGGGGACAGCCTCGAATCCGAGGGCGCCAAGGCCAATGCGGCCCTGGCGCAGAGCTTCGTGGACTGGGGCTTCCTGGCCTGGGCCATCCTGGGCACGCTCGGTGCCATCGTGCTCACCCATGCCCACTCCAAGGGCATGCCCTTGCGCCCGCGCACGTTGCTCTACCCGATCATGGGCAAGAAGGTTCTGCATAGCTGGATCGGCACCGTGGCCGACGTCGTCGCGATCATCGCCGTCGTCGCAGGCACCGTGGGCCCCGTCGGGTTCCTGGGCCTGCAGGTTTCCTACGGTTTGGCCGAACTGACCGCCATCCCGAATAACTACGCGACCCAACTGATCGTCATCGCCGTGCTGACCGGTATCGCGGCACTGTCCGTTTCCTCAGGTCTGAATAAGGGCATCCAGATCCTCAGCCGCGCCAACGTCTGGCTGGCGATCGCCCTGATGGCCGTCGTCGTCATCCTGGGCTCGGCTGCCTACGTTTTCAAGGCATTTCTGGGCAGCTTCGGTACCTACATCAGCAACTTCGTGGGCATGTCCGTCTATCAGGGTGATTCCACGTGGCTCTCGGGGTGGACGGTCTTCTTCTTCGGCTGGTTCCTCGGCTACGGGCCGCTGATGGCCATCTTCGTGGCCCGGATTTCCCGCGGCCGGACCATCCGCGACCTCATCATCTGCACCGCGGTGATCCCTCCGGTCCTGACCACCGTCTGGTTCAGCGTCCTGGGCGGAACCGGCATCATGCTCGAGCAGAAGAACCCTGACAGCGTCGGCGCCGCCTACGAATCGGATGGCCTGCCGGCCGTGGTGATGTCGATTGCCGGCCAGCTTCCGCTCTCCGGTCTGGTCGGCGGCGCCTTCCTGCTGCTGACGGTGACCTTCGTGGCCACGACAACCGACTCGATGTCTTACGCCATCGCCCAGTCCTGCACCGTTTCGGGCGCGCCATCGACCAAGCTGCGGGCGACCTGGGCCGTGCTGATGGGCATCGCGGCAGCCGTGCTGATCGCCATCGGCGACGGCGGCATCTCCGGGCTGCAGTCCTTCATCGTGATCACCGCGGTGCCCGTGGGCTTCCTGATGTTGCCTTCGGTGTTTGCTGCGCCGATCTTTGCGCGGCGCATGGCGATCGAGCAGGGCATCATCCACCCGAAGGGCTCCACGCCCGCTGGCGACGCCGACTCGGCTCAGCCCGCAGTATCCGATGACGACGAAGTGGGAGTTTCGGCCCGGCGCTAGGTCGAACAGCCCAGTCATCATGGGTACGAACAGGGGCGGCTGCCACGCAGCCGCCCCTGTTTCGTGTGCCGGTCACGGCAGAATCTGACTCAGGCCGTCGCGGGGTGGTTGGCGCTGACTCGGGGCTTTGATAGGTATTCACTATCAATGGTGTCCAGTTGGGACTTGGACGCGAACTAATCTGTGACTCTATGCTCAAAGAGAGCGAAGTGGCCCAGATCACTTCGGGACGTATGCGGGTCGTTGCTGCCACGCTTACGGTGAACCACCAGGTAAGAGAGACCAGATGTCCGAGCTTCCCAGCACCACGGCACACCCTACCGAGCACACCTCGGTCCTTGACCGGACCGTGGCCGGCGTCAGCATCGGGGTCATTGCCGTCTTCGTTGCCTCCAGCATGATCTTCCCCGGCACGACCGCCAACCTGATCAACTCCGGTTTCAGCGGGGCAGCCACATGGTTCGGTGCCTACTGGCAGTATCTACTGCTGGCCACGTTCGTGGTCGCGATCGTGTTGGCCTTCACCCCCTACGCCAAGGTGCGGCTCGGGTTCGAAAAGCCGGAGTTCAGCAGGTTCAAATGGATCGCGATGATCATGTGCACCCTGCTGGCCGGCGGTGGCGTGTTCTGGGCAGCTGCCGAGCCGATCGCGCACTACATCTCCTCCCCGCCGTACTACGGGGACAACCTGGACTCGGAGGGTGCGAAGGCCAATGCGGCCCTGGCGCAGAGCTTCGTTGACTGGGGTTTCCTGGCCTGGGCCATTCTGGGCACGCTCGGTGCCATCGTGATCACGCACGCCCACTCCAAGGGCATGCCGCTTCGCCCGCGCACGCTGCTCTACCCGATCATGGGCAAGAAGGTTCTCCACAGTTGGATCGGCACCGTGGCGGACATCGTGGCGATCATCGCCGTCGTCGCAGGCACCGTGGGGCCCATCGGGTTCCTCGGGCTGCAGGTTTCCTACGGTTTGGCGGAACTGACCGGCATTCCGAATAACTACGCAACCCAGCTGATTGTCATCGCCGTGCTGACCGGCATTGCCGCCATATCGGTCTCCTCCGGTTTGAATAAGGGCATCCAGCTGCTGAGCCGGGTCAACGTCTGGCTGGCGATCGCTCTGATGGCCGTCGTCGTCCTCCTGGGTTCTGCCGGGTACGTCTTCAAAGCGTTCCTGGGCGGTTTCGGCACCTACGCGAGCAACTTCGTGGGGATGACCGTTTACCAGGGTGATCCGAGCTGGCTCTCGGGCTGGACGGTCTTCTTCTTCGGGTGGTTCCTCGGCTACGGGCCGCTGATGGCCATCTTCGTGGCCCGGATTTCCCGCGGCCGGACCATCCGCGACCTGATCATCTGCACCGCGGTGATCCCGCCGGTCCTGACCACCATCTGGTTCAGCGTCCTGGGCGGAACCGGCATCATGTTCGAGCAGCAGAACCCCGGCAGCGTGGGTGGGGCCTACGAATCGGACGGTTTGCCGGCCGTGGTGATGTCGATTGCCGCCCAGCTTCCACTGTCCGGCCTCATCGGTGGCGCGTTCCTGCTGCTGACGGTGACCTTCGTGGCCACCACGACCGACTCGATGTCCTTCGCCATCGCCCAGTCCTGCACGATCTCCGGGGAACCGTCGACGAAGTTGCGCGCCACCTGGGCCGTGATGATGGGCATCGCGGCCGCCGTGTTGATCGCCATCGGCGACGGCGGTATCTCCGGTCTGCAGTCCTTCATCGTGATCACCGCGGTGCCCGTGGGCTTCCTGATGTTGCCGTCGGTGTTTGCCGCGCCGATCTTCGCCCGACGCATGGCCATTGAGCAGGGCATCATCCACCCGAAGAGTGCCCGTCCGCACCACGACGCTGCGCAGGCGCCGGAGGATGACCAGGGCTCCCCAGCGGAGGGAAGGGCCGCAGCCCCCAAGAAGTAGGACGCCGGCTCAGTGCGTCGGGGGCTCCATGCTGGCGAATTCGGTCGCCGCCTCAATGAATCGGCGGATCAGCGGCGTCCCGGAGCGTTCCGTGGTGACGATCAACGAAATGGTCGAGGTGGCCGCCTCATCGGCCAACGGTACGTAACCGAGCCCCTGAAGCTGCAGGGCCCGCATTCCTTCCGGAACGACGGCGATGCCCGTTTTGGCTGCCACCAATCCCAGAATCGTGGGGAACTGGACGGCTTCCTGGGCCACGCGCATCCGGAAGCCGGCCTGCAGGCAGAGGGCTGAGATGACGTCGTAGAGACGTGAGACCTGTTGGCGGGGGAAGACCACGAACCCCGCCTCGGAAAGGTCGGTGAGTGCCAACGTGGTTTGGCCGGCCAGCGGGTGGTCTTCGGGAAGGGCGACGACCAGCGGTTCCCGGGTCAGCTCGCGGGCCGCGATGCCAGGGCGGGACTCGACGTCGCGCACGATGCCCACGTCGAGGTTTCCCGCTTCCAGTGAACTGAGCTGCTGTTCGGTGGTCAGCTCGTGTAGCTCGAGCTCGAGATCCGGATACATCTGGCGCAACGGGGGAACGATCCGGGGGATGAGGTTCAGTGCCGCGGATCCGACGAAGCCGACCCGCAGTGTGCCGGTGCGGCCCTCTACCGCCTGTTCGATGCTGCGCAGCGCGTCCTCGGACTCCATGATCACCCTGCGGGCGGCGACCAGCAGGACCTTGCCCGTCTCGGTCAGTTCAACGGAACGTGTGGTGCGAGCGAAGAGCGTGGTTTTCAGTTCACGCTCCAGCCGTTGAATCTGCTGGCTCAGCGCCGGTTGGGCGATGTGCAGGCGTGCTGCCGCCCGGTTGAAATGCATTTCCTCGGCTACCGCGATGAAATAGCGCAACTGACGAATCTCCATGTGAACTAAGTGTTATTGATGATCAATACATAAGCAATAGATACTTCACGCCGATCAAATAGGGCCGTAGCCTCAGATATATGACGAGTACCACCGCAGCACGAAGGAGCACCAGCGTGAACAACCCCGGACAGCAGACCCTTGGCCTGAAGCAACTCATCAACGGCCAGTGGGTGGAAGGAAGCGGCCCGGCCGCCACCAGCTCCAACCCGGCGTTGCCGGAGGAAGCTGTGGCGCAGTACGCCACGGCCACGTCCGGCGACCTCGACCGTGCCCTGAATGCGGCCACCGCCGCCGCTGCCGGCTGGGATCGACTGGGTATCATCGCCCGCGGGAACATCCTGCGCCGCGCCGCCGAAATCCTCGGCCGCCGGGCCGAAGAAGTCGCACAACTCATGACCCGCGAACAGGGCAAGGTCCTCGGTGACTCCCGGGGCGAAGTCGGCGCCACCATTGAAACCCTCTACTACAACGCCGGTTCGGCACGCCGTTCCAACGCGGCGGTCTACCCCTCGGCCAACCCGGACGAAGTGGTCCGGACGATCCGCCGGCCCTTGGGCTGCGTTGCGGTGATCACCCCCTGGAACTTCCCGCTGCAGATTCCCGCTTGGAAGATCGCACCGGCACTACTCTGGGGCAACACGATCGTCTGGAAGACCGCCAGCGACACCCCGGCGACCGCCGTGGTGTTTGCCGAAATCCTCGAAGAAGCAGGAGTCCCGGCAGGGGTCCTCAACCTGCTGCTCGGCCCCGGAGCCTTGGGCTCGGAGCTCGTGGCTGATCCGCGGGCCGAGGCGGTCACGTTCACCGGCTCCGTGGAGGTCGGGCACCTCATCCGCGAAAAGACTGTCCTGCGTGGCGCGAAGCTGCAGATGGAACTCGGCGGACATAACGCCGCCATCGTGCTGCCCGACGCCGATCTTCCCAGCGCCGCCGATTTCATCACCGCAGCGGCCACCGGGAGTACCGGGCAGAAGTGCACTGCCACCCGCCGCGTCATCGCCGTCGGAGCCGTCCACGACCAACTGCGGGACGAACTCATCACTCGCTTCAACGCCCTCAGTGTCGGCGCCGGCACCGAGGAAGGCGCCGGGATCGGCCCCGTCGTCAACGACCGAGCCCGCCGCGATATCGACGAGGCCGTCAAGCAGGCCGAGACCGAAGGCGCACAGGTCCTGGCGCGGGCCCCGATCCCCGACGCCGAGGGACATTTCGTGGCCCCGACCCTGCTGGGTGGCACCCGCGAACTGACCATCTGCCACGAAGAGGTCTTTGGTCCGGTGACGACCCTGCTGCGTGCGGATTCGTTGGAGGAAGCCATCGAATTGGCCAACGACACCGAGTTCGGTCTGACCGCCTCCGTATTCACCAGCGATGAGCGCTCCATCCGCCGCTGCCTCAACGACCTGGTCGCCGGCCTGATCAAGGTCAACGGCCCCTCCACCGGCTCCGAGGTCCACGCCCCGTTCGGCGGCCTGCGGGATTCCTCGCAGCCCGGTCCCCGCGAACAGAACAGCGACGCCGCAGCCGATTTCTTCACCCTCACCAAGACGGCCTACCTGCGTCTGGCACCGGAAGGAGCATAAAATGTCCGCATCGATCAGCGAACCGGGAACCCGGCTCCCTGCGGAGTCGCCATTGCGCCCGGCACGCGAGGTCATGGACCCTGACGATATGGGCGGCGCCCGCGCGACCCGGCACAGTTTCATTCGCACCATGATCCGCCGGGCCACGGCGAAGGGGTGGAAGATCAAGCGCACCCACTTCGATATCGATCCGGCCGGCTGCGGAACCGCGGTGTACCGGGTCCGGGCCGAATCCAGGGTCTTCAGTTTCGCCATCTTCTCGCAGAACACCGGTGAGCACACCGACCGGGTGATCGCCAAGGCCTGGGACATCACCGCGGCCCTGGTGGAAGGCACCATCGACGAGGAGCGGCTGGCCCGCCTGCAGGGCCAGGTCCCGTTGCAGGAGCGCGGGCGTGCCGAGCCCGGCTCGATCATCTGGACCCGTGCCAACCGCAGCGAACGCTTCTTCGAATACGTCGCCGACGGGCTCGCCAACGGCAGACACCCCGACAGCGCGAGATTCAGCGGCTCGCCCTATGTCATCCGCAGCACCGCCTTCTACAGCAACGGCAAATGCGGGCTGGCCGACTACGAGCACCTGACCGACGACCACCCCTTCGCCGCCCCGTACCGGGCACATATGCTCTCGGCATGGTTGCTTCGTGAATTCAGCTACGACCTGGTCGAGGCGGTCGCGGCCCACCGCAACCCCGAGGCGGCCACCCTGACCGGGAGCTGGCGCCACTACCTGGGCATGGGCAATGCGACCGGGCTGGGGATGGTGCCCTACGCCATCAACCACCCGGAGGTGCTCAACGCCTGGGCCGAACTGCGCGAACTGCCATTGGCCGCCGTCACCGGCCGCACCACCGAAACGGACGATGCGGAGGTCGCCCGGGTGCTCGAGCTCTTCGACCGGGCCATGGACTACCTCGCGGAGCAGGATCTGGGGGTGTCCCAACCGTATTTGCCCGGCCCTGAACTCGCCGACCGGGTACGTCCGCTGCTGGCGGACCTGCGCGACTGGTCCTCGACCGGGAGCTTCCGCGGCACCGAGACGAACCGGATCTGGCAGGCCCTGCACGATGCCGCAGCGGCCACCGGCCCGGAGGAGCGCGGCCTGGTCGCCACGATCCTCACCGAACTGACGGCCGACCTCGACGACGACGTCGAAGCCCGGCTGCGCTGCGATGAATCCCGGCCGCTGACCCCGGGCATGACCTGCCTGGAACTGGCGCAGCTCATCGACTCCGAGTATGCCTGGGTCGCAGACCACGACTTCGCCGATCCGCAGCAGAACCGTTTCTTCTGGTTCTCCTCGGCCGACAACGAGGAGCCCCGTCGGGGACGGCGCGGGCAGGATCCCGGTGAGAACGTGCAGCATGGTGTCGACATCGCCCGCGCGGTTTCCGACCTACGCCGCGACCTCCTGGCGGCCGAGGCCGAGACCAGCATCGCCGAGTTCCTGCTGAGCCACCCGTGGCACCGCCAGTTCACCGCCCGCATCCAGAACATCGGACCACTTCCCTACGGCGAGGTTCATGACAACCTGCGCGGTGCCGAATTCCTGCCACTGAACGTCCAGCGCTATCAGCTCTCGGTCTACGGGATGGAGAACTACACCCCGCAGTCCACCGACTGGCTGCGCGTGACACTGCTCTCCGGAGGCCCGCGGATCGCGGATCTGAAGGACGGCAGCATCACCGATGACTGGCTCTTCACCCAGCGCCCGACGGCCGAGGTGCAGGCATGAGCACCCTTCACGAACAAGCCACCGTGGTCGACGGTCTGCAAATCAACAACTGGGACCGTCCGGTCCTGCAGGAACTGCTCGCCGGCGGCGTCAGCGGCGTCAACGCCACCTGCGCCGTCTATCACGGGCCGATGGAGACCCTTCGGGAAATCGCCGACTGGTACCAGCTGGCCGCCAGCAATTCCGACCTGGCCTTCCTGGCCAACGACGCAGCGGACATCCGCAGGGCGAAGACCGAAGGGCGGGTGGCGGTCTTGATGGGGCTGCAGAACACCAGCTCCTTCGGCGATGACTTCCGGATGGTCGAGGTCTTCCACAAGCTGGGGGTGCGCATCGCGCAGCTGACCTACAACATCCAGAACCTGGTCGGCGGCTCCTGCTACGAGCCCTCCGACTCCGGGCTGACCCGCTTCGGGGCCAACGTCATCGACGAGATGAACCGGGTCGGGATGCTGGTGGACCTTTCCCACGTCGGGAACCGCACGTCGCTGGATGCCGTGGAGGCCTCGGCGATGCCGATCGCCATCACGCATTCGAACCCCACCTGGTTCGTGGACAACCCGCGGAACAAACCCGATGAGGTCATCCGCGCCGTCACCGACCGTGGCGGAATGATCGGCGCCTGCCTGTACCCGATCGTGCTCGGTGGGGAGAAGGCGAGCCTGGAGCAGTTCTGCACCATGGTCGCCCGCCTGGTCGACGAACACGGGCCGGGCCGGGTGGGCCTGGGTAGCGATTGCACCCGGAACTGGGGCCAGGACTACGTGGGATACCTGCGCAACGGACGCTGGCAGCCGCCCACGCACCCAGCCCCCGAATGGCCGGCGTGGCCGCACTGGTTCGCCGGACCGGAGGACTTCCCGCAACTGACCGAGGGGCTGCAGCAGGTGGGACTCGACGAGTCTGCCATCCGCGGGGTGCTCGGCGAAAACTGGCTGGACCTCTTCGACAAGGTCTTCGCCGGAACGGAGTCATGATGGTGGAAGAGATCCAGGAACACACCGAAACGAGGGGACCGATGAACGGCAAGGGCGCCGAAGACCGCATCGTACGTATTGCGGTGCGTGAAATCAGGGAGTACGCCTTCCGGGCGATCGTGGCTCACGGGGCCTGCACCTCGGTGGCGCATGCTGCAGCCCACCAGGTCCTCTTCGCCCAAGTCCACTATGGAACCGGCTTCGCCGAGCTGCTGGACTGCCTGAAGCAGCTCGACTGGAGCAATCCCGCCTTGGCCTATGAGCGCAGGGAGCACGACGCCGGCTGGCTCTACGCCGTGGACCGCGACAGTGATTGCGCGGCCTTGGTCCATGGCACCATGCTGATCGAATTGGCGACGGCGGAGACCGGCAACGCGGTCATCGCTCCCGAACTGGATCTGGAGGCCGGCCTCCTGGACGCCCCGCTGCTCGCCGCTGCCCTGCGCTCCGGCAAGACGGTGATGGTGGCCCGGCTGACCCGTGGCACGGCGAGCCTCCACGGCACCCGTATCGCCACCCCGGCCGGCTACGTGGGCCAGGCGCGCGTGGCCTCCGATGCCTTCGATCCCGCCGGGAGCATCGACACCGGAACCCTCATCCGTACCTTGGACGAGGTTCCCGATGACAACTTCGCACTGCACACACCGGAGGAGCTGGCCCAACGCCGTGAAAATGCGTGGGCCATCGGATTGCCGGTGGACGGACGACTGTGGAAGACCATCAAGGCCTCCGCAGAGGACTATCTGGTAGGAGACACGAATGCCTGAGATCGAACGCCACTGGCACCAGGACGAGAAGGTCCGTCCCTATTCCGCGGCTGCGGTCTTCGGGGGTGTCGTCTACGCCTGCGGGCAGGTACCGACGCGCGCGGATGGCAGCACCCCGGCCACGATGACCGATCAGGTGGCCGCCGTTTTCGACCACCTCGAAGGTGTCCTAGACCAGGCTGGGGCCTCGCTGACGAGCCTGCTGAAGCTGACCGTCTTCGTGGCGGATTTCGATGAATTCGACGAGTTCAACGAGGCCTACCTGTTCCGTCTGGAAGGGTATGCCCTCCCGCCACGGACGACCGTCCAGGTCGCCCGGTTCCGCGGCGAGAAGCGTATTGAGATCGACGCCATCGCCGCCGTCATCGAGGAGAACACCGCCGTCTAGCACCACACCGCGTCAGGGATGCCGGGACCGGTGTCCCGTTCCACAAGGGAGGCATGACCATGGGCGAACCCAGCACCTGGTATTCCCGTCCAGCCGCCAAGAGGTGGCGGACTACAGCACCGGGATCGGGGTTGGACTACCACCGCAGCTTGGCCGGCTATGCGCCCACGCCGCTGGTTGAGCTGCCGTCCCTGGCCGCCGAACTGCGGGTGGGGCGCGTCCTGCTCAAGGACGAATCCAGCAGGTTGGGGCTGCCGGCCTTCAAGATCCTTGGCGCCTCCTGGGCCGTGTGCCGGGCGCTCTGCCAGCGTCTGGGCCAGGACCCCGAGAGGATGACCGTGCCTCGGCTGGCCGGACTCTTGCGCCAAGAGGGCGCGCCGGGAAAGCTGCCGGTGCTCGTCACGGCAACGGATGGCAATCATGGCCGGGCCATCGCCCGGATGGCCCGGCTGCTCGGGGTGGAGGCCCGAATCCATGTTCCCGCTGGACTCGGAGTCGCCGCGCTGGAGGGGATCAGGGGCGAAGGCGCCCGCCTCGTGGAAGAGGAGGCAGTGTACGACGACGTCGTGGCCAGGGCCGCCGCTTCGGTCGAGGGCAGCGAGAGCGATGTGCTGATCCAGGACACCGCCTGGGAGGGGTACACCCAGGTCCCACAGTGGATCGTCGACGGATACACCACCCTGTTCCGCGAGATCGACGACGCCCTTCAGGTTCAGGGGGGCAGCCCGGATCTGCTGGCCTGCCCGGTGGGGGTGGGTTCCTTGGCCCAGGCGCTCGTGGAACATTATCGAAGCCGCCCAGGCCCAGGGCCGGCCCTGCTCGGGGTGGAACCGGACTCCGCGGCCTGCCTGACCCGATCGTTGCAGGCCGGGGCGCCCATCACCGTGGATACCTCGGTTCCCACCCTGATGGCGGGGCTGAACTGCGGGAGCGTTTCCTCACTGGGCTGGCCGCTGCTCTCCGCCGGAATGGACGCCGCCGTCGGGGTCACCGAAGGCCAATGTCGCCGGGCGGTTCAGGATCTCGAGGAGCTGGCTCAGGATGCTGGACCCTGTGGGGCCGCAGCACTGGCAGGGACCCGGAACGCCCTGGCCGTGACCGCACGACGCCGGGAACTGGGCGTCACGGAAGACTCCGTCGTCGTACTGGTCAATACCGAGGGGCGGGCCGCCAACCCGCTGGTCTAGCGGGGCTGCTGCGCCACCGGTGCAACGGTCCGGAAGCCGAGATTGCTGCTGGCCGAATCCGGGGTGTTGGCCGACCGTGCTGAGACCCGATACCGATTGCAATAGGAATCGTGGCAGAGGAACGAGCCTCCCCGCATCACCCGCCCGGGGCCGGCAGCTGGGCCGGTAGGGTCCTTCAGCGGGGAGTTGCTGTAGTAGTTGGGGTCGAACCAATCGGCGCACCATTCCCAGACGTTCCCCGCCATCTCGTAGAGGCCGAACCCGTTGGGGGCGAACGTGCCCGTAGGAGCAGGTCCGAGATAGCCGTCGTCGAGGGTGTTCTGCACCGGGAACCTTCCCTGCCAGATATTGCACAGGTGCCCGCCGTCGGTGGCCAACAGCTCATCCCCCCACGCGTAGCGGCGAGATTCCAGGCCCCCGCGTGCCGCATGTTCCCACTGTGCTTCGGTGGGCAGGGACCTTCCGGCCCACCGGCAGTAGGCCACGGCGTCGTTCCACGAGACCTGGACCACCGGCGACTGCGGTTCCTGCCGCCAGGAGGAACGGGGCCCGTGCGGATGGGCCCAGTCGGAGCCGCGGACGGTGATCCACCAGGGCACATCACTGGAGCGGCCGAGGATGTCGCGGTCGTCGGCGTCGACCAGCAGATGGAAGACCGCAGAGTAGCCGTACTCCTCGGACTCCGTGCGGAATCCTGTGGCCTGAACGAAACGGTTGAATTCGGCGTTGGTGACCGTCGTGGAATCGATGGAATAGGGCGAGAGTGACACGTCATGGACCGGAAGTTCCCCGTCGTGGGGGTATCCCTCGTCAAAGGCGTCGCCCATGCTGAAGGTTCCGCCGGTCAACTCGACCGTGTCGAGCAGGCGATGCTCTTTCGTTGCTGGCCCGGCGGCAGGTGCGGCAGAGGCGGCAGCAGCAGCCTCGGTGGTGTGGGCTGGCTCGGAGCGGGCCGGACCATGGCAGCAGGACAAGGAGTTCTCCTTCGGATCGGATGCGGTCACTGTATCGCGACCATGAAATCGGTGCCCCACCGCTGCAGCGCCTGCAGGGCGGCCCCATGGCTGGCCTCGTATTGAGTGCCTTCGTGGAGGACGAGTTCGGGGACCGGGAGCGAGACGGCGGTGCGTCGACGGGTTAGTTCCTGGAGGGCAGCTTCGTGGAGCGAAACCCCCAAATGCGCCAGCTGGCCACTGAGGATGATCCGGCGGGGGTCGATGAGCATCGTCGCGCTGGACAATGCCACACCCAGCAGCGTCCCGGCCCAAGAGACCAGCTCGACGGCGCGCTGCTCTCCGTCGCCGGCCAGGGCGGACAGCTCCGCCAGATCGGTGACCTCCAGCCCGTGATCGGTAGCGCGGCGCAGGATCGCCCCCATGCCGATCAGAGCCTCCAGGCACCCTCGGGAGCCACACCAACACAGGGGCCCTGCCGGATCCATGCACAGGTGCCCCAGCTCCCCGGCGGCCCCGTGCCCTCCGCGGAAGATCTCGGTCCCGTCGATCAGTCCGGCGCTGATCCCGTCCGAGAGGACGACGTAGAGCAGGCCGGTCGTGGCCGCGGCAGGGGCCTCCCGCAGATGGCGGAGGGCTGCCAACCGGGTGTTGTTATCCCAGAGGACCGGGGCGGGGATGAGTCGACGCAGCCGTTCCAGGGGGAAACCTGCGGGGTCTGCGCCGGTGGCGTCCGGATCATCGGCGGCGGGCAGATGCCTTCCGGAGATCGCCACACCCGTTCCGATGATCGAATCCGCGGTGATGGTCCCGGAGCTGATCAGGGCACGGACCGAACGCAGGGCGATACCTAGCCGGTGAGCCAAACTGGGTCCGGCCTCGAAGGTGGTGAGTTTCTGGGCGAGGACTGTTCCGTCCAGAGCGGCGACGGTGACGGCCACGCGCGCCCGCCCCACTTCGATTCCCAGCGCGGCTCCAATGGTGCTGCGCGGGCGCAACAGGACCTGCGGCCTGCCGTTGCGTCCGGCCCCATAGGCAGCCAGACCGGCCTCCTCCAACAGGCCCCGCTCGATGAGACGAGTGACCGCGGAAGAGATGGTGGGACGCGAAAAACCCAGCTGCTGCTGCAAACCAGAACGACTCGTGGGGCCATCCTGAAGCAGTGTTTGGACAACCCGTTTATCGGTAGTCGAGAGTTCACCCTGGGCATTCATACCTTGGAGCCTAGCGGAACTTCATAAGAATCGACCAGAATTTTTGTTGCACAGAAATGACTTAGGTAAATGTGCTTGTCGTAAGTAGCGTCAGTGGATAGTGTGACCTGTATGACATCGCAAACAGCTCCCGCCGACAGCGGGCGGAGCACTATTCCTTCACAGGGAACCCCGGGACCGCGGCCACCGCGAAAAGAAGCCCGCCAGCCCATGTCCACGCAGACCTTGCGGATCATCAGCGTTCTAGCAGTTATCGGTGGCATCGCTGTCTGGTGGCTCGTCTCGGCCAGCGGTCTGGTCGTGATCCCCGGGCCCGTCGCCGTGGCGGCGAAGGCCGTGGAAATGGGTCAGTCAGGGGTTTTGATCTCGGATATCGCAGCCAGCCTGGCCCGTGTGCTGAGCGGTTTCCTGCTGGGCGTTCTCTTGGCCATCCCCGTGGGCTTCCTGATGGGCTGGTACCCGTTATTCCGGTCCATCCTGGAGCCATACGTCCAGTTCTTCCGCACCGTCCCGCCGCTGGCCATCATCCCGTTGGCGATCGTCCTGATGGGCATCGGCGAGACACCGAAGATTTTCGTGATCTTTCTGGCCTCGTTCCTTACCTGCGTGGTCTCGACGTTCCAGGGGGTCGTGACCGTTGAAAAGACGCTGATCAACGCGGCCCGGGTTCTGGGAGCTTCCAGCTTCGTCGTGTTCCGACGAGTCGTGGTGCCGGCGTCGAGCCCGTTCATCCTCGTCGGCATGCGCGTGGGTTTGGGTGCTTCATGGGCCACCGTGGTGGCCGCCGAGCTCATCGCCGCACCCAGTGGATTGGGCTTCCGCATGCAACAGGCGCAGCTGTACTACGACCTCCCCACCATCTTCGTGGACCTGATTGCGATCGGTCTGCTGGGGCTGATCATGGACCGCATCCTCCTGCTGCTTGAGGCCCGCCTCACGCGCTGGCAAGAACGACGATAGAGAGAAGACGATCATGCCTCGTGCGACCACCAAGCCGATGATCCAGTTCGAAAACATCCACCAGGAATTCATGCTCGGCGGAGAGATCTTCACCGCCGTAGAAGACGTGTCACTGGACGTCGCCGACGGGGAGTTCGTCACCGTCGTCGGCCCCTCGGGATGCGGGAAGTCCACCATCCTCAACGCAGCAGCCGGACTGTTGGAACCCACCAGCGGACGGGTCCTCGTCGACGAAGAGGAGGTCACCGGTCCGAGCCCCCGCACCGGGGTGATCTTCCAGCAATACGCACTGTTTCCCTGGCTGACCGTACGCAAGAACGTCGAGTTCGGTTTGGAACTACAGAAAGTCCCCGCGAAGCAGCGACGCCACACCGTCGACCACTATCTGGAACTGGTGGGGCTCACGGCGTTCGCCGAGGCACTTCCCAAGGAGCTGTCCGGCGGGATGAAGCAACGGTGCGCCATTGCCCGCGCCTATGCGGTCAACCCGGAGATCCTGCTCATGGACGAACCCTTCGGAGCTCTGGACGCCCTCACCCGCGTGCATATGCAGGAACAACTCCTCGAGACGTGGGGGCGGGAACGGCGCACCGTCCTGTTCGTGACCCACGACGTCGACGAAGCCGTATATCTGGCCTCGAAGGTCATCGTCATGGCGGCCCGGCCCGGCAGGATCTACAAGGTGGTTGACGTCGGCCTTCCCTACCCGCGGGACAACGACCTGCGCATGACCCCCGAATTCTCCGAGCTCCGCTCACAGGTCTGGGACGCGGTCTACAACCAGCCGGACTCCGATACCGAAAACAGCGGATAAGGCACCAGCCTCGTTTTCGTTCCGCACCACCGACATCCACTCAGCACACCTCTGGAGGGCATCATGAACCTGAACAACACCAAACGCCGGGATTTTCTCGCCGGTGGTCTCGGCCTCGCCACCATCGCCGCGCTGACGGCCTGTGCCGGCTCCGAATCCAGCGGCTCGTCCGGCGGGGCGGAAAAGATGCCCATCAAGGTGGGCTACATCGCCGACTATAACGGCGCCGCCCTGCTCGCCCTGGCCAACGAAGAAGGGTATTGGGACCAGGCCGGGCTGAAGCCCGACTTCGTGCCCTTCACCAATGGACCGTTGGCGATCCAGGCGCTGGGAACCAATAATGTGGATGTCGCGTACATCGGGTCGGGAGCCCTGTGGCTTCCGGCATCGGGCAAGGCAGAGATCTGGGCGCTGAACACCGTGTCCAACGCCGACCGGGTCATCGCCCAGCCGGGGATCTCCTCGATGGAGGACCTGAAGGGCAAGAAGGTCGGTGTCCCCGAGGGGACGTCGGGGGATCAGCTGCTGAACCTGGTCCTCAAGAAGGAGGGCCTGAAGCGCGAGGACTTCGACATCGTCACCATGGATCCCTCGACGGCTGTTTCGGCCTTCGCCTCGGGACAAATCGACGGAGCGGCCCTGTGGTACCCGTTGATCGACAACATCAAGGAGCGCGTCCCGGACGTCGTCGAACTGGCGGCCAATAAGGACTACCTGGACGACCTGACCTTCCCCAGCTCCTTCGTTGCGGCAGCGGGCCGGGCGGAGAAGGACAAGGAGCTCGCGCAAAAGTTCATTTCCGTGGTCAAGGCCTCCAACGACTTCCGGCAGGAGAACACGGAAAAGAGCCTCTCGGCTTCGGCGAAGTTCCTGAAGGTCGGGGAGGAAACGCTCAAGCCGCAGGTCGACGTCGCGATCACCTTCACCAGTGCCGAGCTGGAGGAGAAAACCAAGGACGGAACCATCGGCAAATGGCTCAAGGGCTTGGAGGAGCAGTTCCTCGCCGACGACAAGATCGACAAGATCGCCGATCCGAAGACGTTCTACACCGGCGACTTGTACGTCGAAACGAAGAAGGCATAGGTCAATAGAGTTGGAACCGACACAGAAGAAGCGCAACATCCTGTTCCTGATGACGGATCAGCAGCGCATCGACACGCTGGGCTGCTACGGGAACAGTTCGGAACACACCCCGCATCTGGATGCGATGGCCGAACGCGGCACCGTGTTCGAGCGGGCCTACACTCCGACGGCCATCTGCACTCCGGCACGGTCCTCGTTGCTGACGGGGAAGCATCCGTTCGAGCACGGACTGTTGGCGAACTACGAGTGGAATTCCGGTGCCCGCGAGGAATTGCCCGACGGAACTCCCACGTTCGCCGATGAACTACACCGCCAGGGCTACCGGCTCGGACACGTCGGCAAATGGCATGTGGGCCGCCATCGCGGACCGGAATACTACGGTTTCGAGGGCAAGCACCTGGCCGGGGCACTGAACACCTTCGACGACCCGGACTACGTTCAGTGGCTCGAGGACCACGGGCATCCGGCCTTCAAGATCGTGGAACCTGTCTACACCACGGCCTCCGACGGTTCGCAGGGACACCTGATTGCCGGGATCACCGAGCAGCCGACCGAAGCGACCTTCGAGGCCTGGCTGGCCGACCAGACCATCGCCAAGCTGCGGGAATTCGCTGCGGGGACCGGCGCCGAAGGGAACGACGACGGGACGCCGTTCTTCCTGTCCTGCCATATTTTCGGTCCTCACCTTCCGTACCTGATCCCACGCCAGTGGTACGACTTGGTGGACCCGAGCGATATCGAATTGCCCGGTTCCTTCGCCGAAACCTTCCACGGCAAACCTCAGGTCCAGCAGACCTACGCCGAATACTGGTCCACGGAGTCCTTCAGCACCGAGGAGTGGAAGAAGCTCACCGCCGTGTACTGGGGCTATGTCGCCATGATCGACCACGAGATCGGCCGCATCCTGGCCGTGGTGGACGAGCTGGGGCTGGCCGATGACACCGTCACCATGTTCACCGCCGACCACGGAGAGTTCACCGGGGCCCATCGCCTGAATGACAAGGGCCCGGCCATGTATGAGGACATCTACCGGATCCCCGCGATCGTGGCGGAGCCCGGGCAAGAAGGACGGCGCGAGGAGAAGTTCGTCTCGTTGCAGGATTTCACGGCGTCGTTCATCGACATTGCCGGCGGCAACGCAGAAGGCATCCGCGGCGAATCGCTGATGCCGGCCTGCACCGCACCCCTGGGACAGGAGTGGAGGACCGAAATCGTCTGCGAGTTCCACGGCCACCACTTCCCCTACGCCCAGCGGATGATCCGGGACTACCGGTATAAATACATCGCGAATCCGGAGGGGATCGATGAGCTCTACGATCTGGAGGCCGACCCCGACGAGCTGAACAACGTCGTGGACGTCCCGGTCTACCGCCCGGTGCTCAAGGACCTGCGCCTGCGCCTGTACCAGGAGCTGATCAGGCGGGGGGACCGTTTCTACCAGTGGCTGGCCTTTGCCGGGGACATCGATCCCGCCGATCGGCTTCGTCCGGAGACCGCCGTCGAACGCTTCATCGACGCCTAGGGTGTGCAGAAGGCCCGGGTTCCTCCCAGCAGGGAAGGAACCCGGGCCTTCGCCGTTCCCGGATCAGTAGGGGATCGCGTAGATCCCCGCACGCACTGCAGGGTCCACCCCGGTGGGCAGCACGAGCTTCTTCAGGAAGGCCGCGTCGCCGGTCTCCAGGCACCAGGCGAGCAGCCGGGCGCGGAAGTCCTCCAATACCTCGTCGAAGGCCGATTCGGCGGCCAGATTGCGCATTTCGCCCGGATCCGCGATCAGATCCACGAGCTGTTCGCGGTATTTTCCCCAACTATAGACCGAATACTTATACCGTTCCCCGATGAAGGCCCGGCCCAAGGTGGAGCCTTTGTCGCCGGTCCCGAAAGCCGTTTCGATCGCGACTCCGTCGTCGCTGGTGCGCGGCTGCGCCAGGACATCGTGCCCGGTGGCCCCCGGCGGTGCATTAATGCCGGCCACCCCGCACAGGGTGGGGATCAGATCCACCCCGAGGGAAACGAGCTGCTCGGAGACCTGTGAAGCGCCGATACCGGGGCCACGCATGAGCAGCGGGATCCTGACGGTCTCTTCCTGCAGGGAGGTCTTCTGGTTCCAGCCGTGGGAGGCGTCACCGTCTCCGTGGTCGCTGGTGAAGAGCACTACGGTGTCATCGGCCAGTCCGTGCGCCTCCAGCGAGTCCAAGATCGAACCGATCTGTCCATCCGCCCACTCGATGAGTCGGGCATAGGTGTGTCGATACAGGCGCCAATCATCGGCGGTGAACTCGGAGGTCCCGTAGGACGGCTCGGCCTGAGTGCGTTCGTACGTCAACGCCTGGGGACTAGCTGGCGGTGTCGCGAAGTTCGCCGGCAGGGGAGGAGCATCGCGGACGGAAGCCGGCGGGGGGACATCACCATAGGGCAGATGCTGTCCGCGGGCGTATTCGCAAATGGTGTGGGGGTTATCGAAGGAGGCGAAGAGCAAGAACGGCTTCTCCTGCTGCTGCCGGGTCCCCAACCAGGCGTCGGCGGCCTCGGGAAGCCCCAGATCACCGAAGGGGTGGACCACGTCGAACCCATCGGCCTCGACGGCACTGGCCCCCGGGGCATGCCATTTGCCGGCGTACGCGCAGTCATAGCCTGCGGAAGTGAACCAATGCCCCAGGCTTTCGGGGGAGCGGCCCGGGGTCTTCCCGGAGACGCCGGCATTGCCGGAGATGCCCAGTTCGTGGGGGTACCGCCCGGCGACCAGCGAACTGCGGGCCGGAACGCAGAGCGGAAAGGTGGTGTATGCGCGGTTAAAGCGAAGGCCGGCCCCGGAAAGTGCGTCCAAACAAGGAGTCTGGACGATTTCGGAGCCGGCACAACCCAGCGCGTGGGCGGCCCACTGGTCGGCCATGATGATCACGATATTCGGCCGGCCGCCAGTGGGGACGTTCACTACTTGCCCATGCCCAGGGTCAACCCCTCGGTCAGGCGGCGCCCCAGCCAGAGGTAGACCACCAGCATGGGAATGACGACGATCACCAGCCCGGCGAACAACCCGCCCCAGTCGGCACCCGAGTAGGTCTGCTGCTGGATGAAGGAAATGAGCGCCACCGGGAGGGTGTAGTTCTCGGTGGACTGCATCAGCGTCAGCGACAGCAGGGTTTCATTCCAGTGCGCGATCACCTGCAGGACGAAGGCGGTCAAAATGCCACCCTTGGCCAGTGGGAGGGTGATGCGGAAGAACGTTCCAAACGCATTGGAACCGTCCAGGGCCGCAGCTTCCTCCATCTCGATCGGCAGCGACCTGAAGAAGGCCGTGAGCAGGAATACGGTGAACGGCATCGAGATGCCGATATACACCAGGTTCAGCCCGAGCAGGCTATCGGTCAGGTACACCTTGTTGAGCATGACGAATAGCGGAATGAGGATCACCTGGGCGGGAATGCCCAGACCCAGGATGAAGTACAGGCTCAACGCATTGGTCAGCTTGTTCTCGACGCGGCCCAGATAGTAGGCAGCGGGTGCCGCCACCACCACGGCCACCACGGAGGAGACCACGGTGGTCATGAAGCTGTTCCACGTGGCCTGGGCGAAATTGCCCACGGTCCAGGCATTCACGTAGTTGGTGAAGTCCATCGAGGCCGGGATGCCCCACGGGTCGCTCAGGATTTCCCTGGTGCCACGGAAGGACTGGGCGACCATCCACACCAGCATGAGGATCATGACGGCGACGGCGATCCAGAGGACCGTGATCCCCAGACCGCGCAGGAAGGTGCGTTCCCCCGCCATGGCGGGGCTTGCGGCACGATTGCGTTTCCTGCGGATGGGAGTGACGACGGCGACGTCCAGGTTTTCAGACATGCTTCCTCCTAGAATTCGACGGCGTCACGGCGCATGGCACGACGCAGGATGATGACGAGGACGGAGATCAGGGCCAGCGAGATGATCGCCGAGGCGGTCGCCGCACCGTAGGCCGGCGTGGACTGGCCCGAGAACGCGGTGACGTAGGTGTAGACCGCCGTCGTCCAGGTTTGGGTCGGAGGGAGTCCGGCGCCACTGCTGCCGCCGAACACCCAGATGATCTCGAAGATCTTGATCGATGAAATCGTCCACAACACCGCACACGTCCCGAAGACATCCCAGGTCAGCGGCAGGATCACGTAGCGCAGCCGCTGGAACGGGGTCGCCCCGGCGAGAGCGCAGTCCTCATAGAAATACGGGGGGATGCGGTCCACTCCGGCCATCAAGATGGTGGTGAAGTAGCCGGTGGTGGTGGCCACCATGGTCACCATGATCAGCGGGAAGAGGTTGTCCGCGGCGAGCCATTTGGGCGGGTCGGTGACCCCCAGTGGCTCGAGCAGCTTGTTGACCAGCCCGCCCGGATTGAAGATGAACCCGGCCAGAACGCCAAAGACCAACGCGTTGATCAGGTGGGGGAAGAAGATCACCGAGCGGGCGATCTTCTTGCCCATCATGTCCCGCAGCACCAGGCTCAGCCCGAAGGCGATCACGAAGATCGCGATGCCGACGACGAAGAGCAGGAGCAGGGTGTTGCCGAACGACGTGAGGAACAGGTCGTCGCGGAAGACCTGGGAGTAGTTCTTCAGACCCACGAACTTCATGGGCCCCGAACCGGACCACTTATGCAGGCTGATCCAGAAGGCGCCGATGGACGGGACGATGAACAGGATGGTGTAGAACAGGAACGCTGGCCCGACGAACGGGATCAGGAGCTTACGCCGCTGCCGGTCGATGGAACTGCCGGATTCCTGCTTCTTCTTGCGCCCCCGTGGTGCGCCTCGGGGCTGCTTGGCCGGTTCAGTGCCGACCTCTTGGACTGGGGTCAAGGTCATTAGCCATTGTCCTTCCAGTACTGCTTCTGATCCTGCTGCATCTTCTTGACGTACTCTTCAGCGGTGATCTTGCCCAGGAAGAGCTGGTCGGTATTGGGCCAGAGGATCTTCTCCTGGTAGCCGGGGAAGACCACGCCGTCGAAGGCGAGGTTGATGCTCTCGGTCTCATCGACCGCATCCTTGATGTCCTGCATTTCCGGGGCGATGGTGGCGTCGGTGCGGATCGGCAAGACCTTGGCCTTGGCGCCGAACTGGTCCTGGTATTTCTTGTCCAGCAGGGTCACTGCGAGCTGTTCGGCAGCGGCTGCGTGCTCGGCCTTGCGTGGGATCGAGAATCCAACGAAGTCGGCGCGGACGCTGGTCGGGTTGCCGTCAACAGAGGGGAACTGGAAAGAGGCGTAGTCGAAGCCCTTCGAGGCGTAGGGGGAGGTTTCGGCCGGGATCCACGAACCGTTCAACAGCAGGTCTGCCTTGCCGGTGGCCCATTTCTGCTGCTGGGCGGGGAACTTGCTGGCGTCGTAACCGCTGATCAGGTAACCGCTCTTGGCGATTTCCTCGACCTTCTTCGCCGAATCCAGGACCTCGGGGGAGGACCAGGCCTCCCCGGACGTGTCGGCGGCCAGCTTCTTGAAGGAGCCGGGCCCGCCGTGTCGCAGGACCAGGTTGATGATCCATGCCGAGTTGTAACCGCCGATGTCGCCGTCCGCTGCCAGCGGCGCGGCCTTGCCCTTCTCGAGCTTCTTCAAGGTGGCCATGAAATCGTCCCACGTCTTGGGTGGGTTGGCGGCGATCTCCGGGTGGTCCTTCTTATTGAACCAGAACGCTTCGGAGCTGAAGTTGTAGGGCAGCATCCAGGGCTGGTCGTTCTCGTCGGAGATGTCTGCGTTCTTGAGGTACTTCTCCGGAATCAGTTCGGAAACTGTCTTGCCGTCGACATCGGCGTCGTACGTGCTGCCGAGGCCGAGGGCCTGGCCGGTGTCGCCGACCGAGGTCGCCAACTTGCCGTAGGCCCCGTCCACCAGGTCAGGGACGTTGTTGGTGTTCAGTGCCGGCACCAGCTTCTGCGTGTTGCTGCGACCTTGCCACTGCACGTCCACCTTGGCGCCGGTGTCCTTCTCGAAGTCCTTGATGGCCGAGGCGATGACCTTCTGCTGGGCTTCGCCTTCCTTCCACATGGACCAGTACGTCAGCGTCTGGCCGTCGATGGAAGTCGTCATGTCATCTGCCTGTGCTTCGGCGCTCGAGGAGGAGGCGGGGCCGCCGCAACCGGTGACCGAGAAGACCAAAGCCGATCCGAGGAGGAGGGCCGTGGGGCGAAAATAGCGGGCTGTTTTGCCCATGGCATTCACCTTTCGTGAGGGTGAACCGCGGATACTGCGGTTCGGTTGAGACGACTATCACAGCGTCAAAAAGAAGGATTCAAGTGGTACTTGAAGAAGTCCTGTGACAAAACATGGTCTTTCATGGTTTTATCCGCATTCCGTCGACCCGTGAAAGCAATGCAGATCATAATCGTCGACGATTACGTCTGGAATCATTCTTTATTGGCTTGAATAATCATCTCTTAAGGACCGGCCGTGCCGACCCAAGGTCACGACCCACGATCAGGACCACGCATCAACCACGGTCCACGACGCATATTAAGAGGTAAGCAATTGATCCGTCTAGGAATCATCGGGGCAGGTGCCGTCGCCCCGTTGCATGCACAGGCAGCCACCACGCTGCCCGACGTCGAACTGGTCGCCGTCTGTGACCTTCGGCCCGATACGGCCTCCGACGTCGCCGTGTTGACCGGGGCAGCCGTCTATACCGACTATCTGAAGATGTACGCTGAGGCGGAACTGGATGCGGTCATCGTGAACACCCCGCATGCCCTGCATCTGCAAATGGTGCTCGACGCCGCGGACGCAGGCCTGCATGTGCTGGTGGAAAAGCCCATGGCCATCGGCCTGGCGGACTGCGATGTCATGATGCGCGCCTGCGAACAAGCAGGGGTGACACTCGTCGTCGGGCATATCCAGCATTTCCTGCCTGAAAAGGTTGCCGCCCATGAGGCCTTGGCCTCCGGGAAGCTGGGAAAGCTGCTGATGATCCGTGATTTCCGCAGTACGAACTACCGCCCCGGCACCCGGCCGGCATGGTTCTTCGACCCGGTGATGGCCGGCGGCGGTGCGTTCATGAACATCGGCGGGCATTGCATCGACCGTTCACTCTGGCTTGCTGATTCGGTGGCCGAAACCGTCGACTCCCGGACCCTGGAACGTTTCGGTGTCGAGGTCGAGACCGACGGCTACCTGAATTTGCACCTGCGCAACGGGGTGGAGATCAACATCGTCATCGTCTCGGATCCACCGCAGCGGCTGGACGAGATCCTGTTGATCTGTGAGGAAGGCACGATCTCCTGCACCCCCGACCACGGGACCATCATTCGGCACCACGGACAAAGCAGTACGCTCCACGTCCCCTCGGCGGATAACATCCAGACGGGGTTCACCGCCCAGCTGGCCGACTTCCTAGCTACGGTCAACGGGGCCTCACCACAGGTGAGCAACAACCATGCCCGCAGCATCGTGGAAACCATCCTCGCTTCCTACCGTTCCGCCAGCTCACGGAAGACCGAACCCGTCCGTGCAGAAACCGTAGCGGATCTGCAACAGGCACTGTAGCGACAGCAGGTGGGACCGACGGAAAAAGAGCAGGACATGGAGAAAGCCCGGACCTTCACCGGATGGGGCCGCGTCGAGTGGGAACGGTTGGCCGACCGGTTGATCGCCGGGGCCCACCGCCATTCCTCTCCCGCGGGAGCACGCGTGGTCTTTCCGCCGGCAGCGGGACAAAATGCCACCGACCAGTTGGAGGGTTTCGCGCGGTCGTTCTTGCTGGCTGCGCTGCGCATCGCCGGTTCGGCAGGTTCAGATCCTGCCCTGGTGCAGTGGTACGCCGACGCGCTGGCGGCAGGAACCCGGTGCGGCGATGCCGAACAATGGCCGGGATTAACCGACCACGGCCAACCCACGGTGGAAGCCACCGCGATCGTCCTCGGCCTGCATTTCTCCCGCCCCTGGCTGTGGGACGGACTCGATGACGGGGTGCAAGCCCGGATCATCCACTGGCTCTCCGGAGCCACCGGCCAGGCCTCTGCCGATAACAACCATGTCCTTTTCGGGGCCACCATCCAGGCCTTCCTGGCCTCGATCGGCGCGCCCTGCGACCGGTTCGGCATTGAGGCCGCGTTGGACCGCATCGAGGATTGGTACGCCGGGGACGGCTGGTATTCCGACGGCGAGGGACGCCGATTCGACCACTACAACGCCTGGACCTTCCAGCTTTACCCGTTCTTCATCCTGGAGATGCTCTCCGGAACCGTGGCGGCGGCCACGGCGTCGGCCGAACGCCTGCGGCTCTACCGGGAGCGCCTGGAGATGTTCCTTCGGGGCTACCAGCACCTCTTCGCTGCCGGAGGGAGCCCGTTGATCCAGGGGCGGTCGCTGATCTATCGCTGGGGCGTTGTCGCACCTTTTTGGATGGGCGAGCTCCAAGGGGTGGAGGCATTGCCTCCGGGGCGGACCCGGCGGCTCGCTTCCGGGGTGGCCCGGCATTTCACGGATCGGGGCGTCGGGGACGACGGGGTGCTCCCGCTGGGATGGTGGGGGCCGCGATCCTCCATCCTGCAGTCCTATAACGCCCCGGGCTCCCCGTTGTGGGCGGCCAAGGGGTTTTTGGGGTTGCTGCTCCCGGCCGACCATCCGGCCTGGACCGCGCCGGAGGCGGCCCTGGAGATCGAGGGGGCCGATGTGAATCGGGTCCTGTCCGGACCGCAGTGGCTGGTCCGGGGGGACCACCGTGACGACATCGTGAAAGTCGCCAACTTCGGCACCGGGGGCCACCCGCGCCACGATTCGGCCCTGTATCGACGACTAGCCTTCAGCACGGCCAGTGCCCCGGTCCAGCAGGGCAGCCTGCGCGATAACGACCTCTATGTGCCGTTGGGCGACTCAACGAGTGTGCACCGCGGACCGGTGGCCGGGGTGGCCCGTCCGGGAGGTGGCAGCAGCAGATTCCGGCTGGACGCCGCGGGACGTGATGTCGAGGTCGACTATGCGACGGCGCTGCTGCCCGACGGCGTGGAGCTGCGTGCCGCGCGTATCCGTGGTGCCGTGGCCATGCCCCTCGAAGCCAGCGGCTATGCCTTGGCTGGTGATACCGAGCCGGAATCCGTGCTCACCGCCGCGGGAGCCCTGGCCGCCGGTGCGGACGGGTTGCGCTCCGCCATCCAGTTCGTCGGTGCCCCGGAAGATGACACGGTAGCGGCCACTCCCCGCATCCGCGAAGCCTCCGGATCGATCCTTGGTGAACGGGTTGCCGTACCGGTGATCACGGTGGATCCGGCCGCTGGCGCGGAGACGCGATGGTCCTGGCTGGTCTGCTTCACCCGGCGGAACATCGATCTGGAGGCGGTGGCCAGGCGCCTCGTTCTGAACTGGACGCCCGACGGGCTGCAGGCGTCGGACGGGGCCATCACCGCGAATCTGTCGTGGATTCGCCATGAACGATGGCCGGCCGACGCGATCAATCAGGGAGTCTTCGGGGCCTGAAGCCGATGGGTTAGCGCGAAGCGGCGCGGGCTTCCTTGACCAGTTCTCGGTCGGTTGCGGTTTCCTGCGACGGGGTCAGCACCATCGGCATGGTCCCGGTGCTCGTGCGAACCCCGGGGCTTGCAGCTGCTGCGCCGGCCGGCACCGGAGCGGGCTTCCTTCTGGCGGAGAGGTGTACGGCGTCCAGACCCGCGGCCTTCAACGCCGGGATATCCTCGACGACGAGCCCGCCACCAGCCATGACCTGAAGCCGTCCGGCGGCACGCTGGACCAGACGGGCGAGCAGGTCCAGGCCCGCCCCCACGGAGTCCTCGGCCCCCGAGGTCAACACCCGGGTAAAGCCGAGGCCGGCCAGCAGATCGATGGCTTCCAGCGGGTCGCGGCATTCGTCGATGGCTCGATGGAACGTGATTTCCATGGCGGGGTTGGCCCAGCGGGCCGCATCGAGAAGAGCGCGGGTTCCCGCCCGGTCGATCCAGCCATCGGGGGTGAGCGCCCCGAAGACGACGCCGTCGGCGCCTCGGGCGGCACAGGAGGCGATTTGTTCCGCCATGGTGCCCAGCTCTTCACCGGAGTAGACGAAGTTCCCGGGACGGCAACGGATGATCGGATGGATCTCGGTGGTGCCGGCCAACGGGCCGCGGCACGATTCGAGCAGGGCAGTGGAAGGGGTGAGCCCGCCGACCTCCAGATCCGCGCACAGCTCGACCCGGTTGGCGCCCTCCTCGGCGGCAATCAGTGCTCCGGGAAGGTCGACGACGGCGATCTCGAGTTTCATGGCGTCCTCTTCAGGGGATGGGGGCAGGCTGGCCGGGGCGGCTTGGGCCGATGCGGAATCAGGGTGACCAACGGTCCAGGTCCGCGACCATCGCCCGGAGGTCCTCCAAGGCCGGCCAGGTGTCGCCGGCGACTTCGAGCTCATGAAGCAACTGTACGCAGTATTCTTTGCCGCGCGCGTCCTCCATTGCTGCCAGATGACGCATTTCGTAGGGGTCTGCCCGCAGATCGAAGAGCCGCGGTGTGAGCAGGTACCGGCCCGGCCGGCTGGGATCAGCACGGCAATCGACCAGGAGCTTGGAATCGGCGGTGCGCAAACCGCGGATTCCCGGGCCGCAGTCGGGCGCTGGTGGGCCGTAGTAGATGGCCGATCCGGCTCCGTTGGAGCCGGAAGGCGTCCGGTCCACCAGATCGGCGGAAACGTCGGTGCCCTGCATGGCGTCGGGGATCTTGTCGGACAGTCCGGTCAAACCGAGCAGGGTCGGGGCAACATCCACCGAACCGATCAGCGTCCGTTCGTTACGACCGGCGGCAATATGTCCGGGCCAGCGGATGAGGAACGGCAGAGACATCGACTCCTCCCACGGAACGTTCTTGTACATCAGACCGTGGCTGCCCAGTTGCATCCCGTGGTCGGAGGTGAAGATGACGATCGTGTTCTCCCGCTGTCCGGTTTCCTCCAAGGACGCCAGGAGGCGGCCAATCTGTTCATCTACGGCAGAGACGGCGGAAAAATAGTCGGGGGCCTTCTCCACGGCCTCCCGGCCGGCCGGCGTCCCAAGGTCGACGTTGGGCCGGGTCAACAGTTCCTCGGGTGCCAGGGCGGTATAGCGATCCCGGAACGTGGTCGGGGCCTGGTCGAAGGGTTGGTGTGGGGGATTATGCGAGACCACCAAGGCGAAAGGACCCTCGGACGTGTCCACGGTTCGCAGGAAATCGACCGCGACGTCCGTTTCGTGTTCGACCGACCACTGTTCGACGATCGTCTTTTCCTCGCGCGGCGCGTCACCCATCCAGTAGTGCGGACGCAGATGATTGTCGGCGGCGCCGTAGGAATACCAGAAGGAGAAGCCGTGCCGGCGATCCGGTGGGGAATAGGCGTCCCAGACGGCGCCTTCGCGGAAGCCCTCGCCCCAGATGGCGTCCTCGGCGGTCACGGCCTCCAGATGCCATTTGCCGATGTACCCGGTCTGGTAGCCGGATTCCTGGAGAACCCTGGACCAGGTGTCGATGTCTGGTGGAAGCCCGGCACCGGTGTTGGAGTTGATGTTCACCGGCACCCCGTTGCGGTGCGGGTGTTGGCCGGTCATCAGCATCGCCCGATGCGGGCTGCACACCGGGTAGCTGCTCACGGCATGGGCGACATCGGCTGATTCCCTGGCCAGGCCGTCGAGATTGGGCGTGTAGGTGGGGTCGGCATCGCGGAACCCCAGCGCCGCATCGCGGAACTGGTCCGCCATGATGAACAGCAGGTTCGGTTGCTCAGGCATCATGGTGTTCCTTCCGTGCTGCGTCCCCGATCGGGGTTCCGTCCCAATTCGGGGCAGTGAAGGCGCCCAACGGGTTCCCGGTGAGCGGATGCAGTTGTCCGGCGCCGGCCACTGGCAGGGAACTGCCGTCGAAGTCCTCAGATCCGTAGGTGTCGAACCACTCCTGCAGTTCGGCGCGCATCTCGGCGACCCGGTCGGCATGGGCCGGGTTATCAACCAGGTTCTCCCGTTCCTCCGGGTCGTTCTCCAGATCGTAGAGCTCGTGTGGGCCGTGGGGGTAACGGTGGTTGTACTTCCAGAAGCGATTGCGGATCATGCGGGAGGGGCCGTATTCGTCGAAGACCACTACGGGCCGGGGAACGGCCGCCGCCTCCGTTTCCTGGCCAGTCAACACTGAGGCGAAGGAGCGACCGGGCCCCGTCTCGAATTCACTCGCCTCGAGACCGGCTAGTTCCAGCAGGGTGGCGGCGACGTCATAGGCGGAGAGTAGCTCCTGCGCTACCCGGCCGGTCTGGATGCTGCCGCGGTGGGAGAAGATGGCGGGAACCTTCACCGAGGAGTCGTAGAGGTTCTGCGGGAAGGTGCCGTTACCCTTGCCCCAGATGCCGTGATGACCACAGTTGAAGCCGTTGTCGCTGGAGAAGACCACGATCGTGTCCTCACGCAGTCCGAGTTCCTCGAGCCGGTGCAATACGCGCCCGATGCCGGCGTCCATGGCGCTGACCGCCGCGAAGTAGCCCACCAAGGCCGCACGGGTATCGGCCTCGCCGCCCAGCGGGACCCCGCCCACGGTGGTGGTCCACGGGTGCATGGGTTCCTGCGGGCAGGAGGCGAAGGCCGTGTCCTCGTAAAGTCGCGTGAACTCTTCGGGGTGCTGGTCCTTCCACGGCATATGTGGGGCCGTGTAGTTCAGCGCCAAGAAGAACGGGGCATCCTGGCGTGCAGCCTGCTCGATGAACCCCACAGAGTCGTTGGTGATCGCGTCCGTCAGGTAGTCGGTGACCAATTCCTTCTCACCGTTGCGGTATATGGTGGCGTGGTCGTAGGGGCATCCGCCACCCTCCAAGGCGTACCAATGGTCGAAGCCATGGCGGGCCTCGTCATTGGCGCCAAGATGCCATTTGCCCGACAGGCCCATGTAGTAGCCAGCGGCCGCCAACTCATCGGTGAAGAGTGGTTGGCCGGAGAGGAAGTCCGTGGCGTTGGGGCCGGCCTCGACGCCGTGCAGATAGTCGTGGACTCCATGCCGGGAGGGTGGTTGGCCGGTCATGAGGCTCGCTCGGGCCGGGGAACACACGGGTGAGGCACAAAAGAAGTTCTCCAACCTGGTGCCTTCGGCAGCCAACGCGTCCAAGGTGGGTGTCTGGATGTCCTCGTTGCCCGCGCATCCCATGGCCCAGGCGCCCTGATCGTCGCTGAGGATCATCAAGATGTTGGGTGGGTTCCGATTCACGGGCACTCCTAGTCCTACACGGGATATGGCGGGTGTTCCTTACTTCATACCCGGCATTGTCGAGAGGAATAAAGAATGACTAGGTGGCATCAGCGTCCGCCTGGCGAGAAAAAACGGCTAAAATCCAACGATTTCAGAAATCATTGACGAATCATCCCTTAAAACTCCTTCAATGATCGTGCATTATGGAAGGAATGACCAAGGGAGTATCCGTGCCAGACTACCGACGGCTCGTCGCCGACCAGGGGGAACTGCGTAACGTCCGCAAGCAGCCCCTGAAATTTCAGGAACTCAGTGAAGACCTTCGCCGGGAGATCCTCGCGGGCACTTGGGCCGTGGGCAGCAAGCTACCCACGGAGGCCCAACTCGCCCGGGAAACCGGCCTGTCCCTGACCACGGTCCGGCGTGCCTACGAGGATCTGGTCGAGAAAGGGCTCGTCATCAGGCGGCAGGGCGCCGGCAGCTTCGTCGCCACCCCACCCTCGCGGGCCTTGAAGAAACCGCGCTACACCATCGGTGTTCTGCTGCCGGATACCCAGCTGTACTATCCGAAAGTCCTGCAGGGGATCGAGGAGCACCTCACGGCGCAGGGGGCCAGCCTGCAGTTGTCGACCTACCATTACGATCTGAGCCGGGAGAACTCCAGCATCCAGTTCCTGCTCGACGCCGGCGTCGACGGGCTGCTGCTCGTACCGACCCTGACCGGCATTCCCGATCCGGAGCGGAGGGTCGCCGAACTGGCGGCCCTGCCGGTCCCGGTGGTGCTGCTCGAGCGCAGCCTCGAGGACCTCGGGGCTGCGGATCGGACCGAACACATCTGCTCGGACCACCAGGGCGGGGCCTACGACGCGGTGAAGCACCTGGCCGGACTGGGGCACGAACGCATCGCCGTGCTGACGAGGTCCAATGTGGCGGGCAAGAGCGCCAACCCCACCCAATCGGCCGTCGTCGCCGGGTACCGCAGTGCCGTCGCCGACCTCGGACTTTTTGCCGACGGGGAGGAACTGCCGATTTTCAGTTCGACAAAACCCGAATGGGAGCAGGATCAGGCCGAGGCCATGTATACCCGGCTACGGGACAGCGGTGCGACGGCGGCCTTGGTGTTCGGGGACCGCGAAGCGACACTGCTGCAGACCGCCGCCCTGAGGCGTGGGGTGAACGTGCCCGAGGAACTATCCCTGGTCTCCTATGACGATGAGATGGCCGATATCGCCCCGATCCCGTTGACGGCGATCTCGCCCGCGAAGCACCGTTTGGGCATGATGGCCGCAGAGATCCTGCTGCGCCGGCTGAAAGAAGGCGATGCCTGCCCGATCTACCAGATCCGTCTGCGACCGCGCATTGTGGTGCGCGAATCCTGTGCCACCGTGCCGGAGGCCGCTACCGCGGGCCCGACGGACCGCCGGGCCCCGGCCGCTACCGCGGGCCCGACGGCGTGAAGGTCCGCGGGCCCTTGGCCTGAACGGCGAGGTGCACCGTGGCCCCAGCCAGGCCGCGGGTATCGACCTCTAGCGTCGTCGACCCGTCGGCGTTGCGGGTCAGCCTGGCTCTATCACCCTCGAGGAGCCGGTAGCGCCGCCTGGTCCTGAAGGTCAACGAGAGCGAGGAAGCGCCCTGGGTGGGTTCGCTGAGCGACAACTGAAGCCGGTTTCCGTCCTCGCGCTGGACGACGCAGGCCGGGCCCGACAGTTCGAGGTCGGCGACCGTGCCCTGCCCCCAGAACGTGGCGGCCAGCGTCTTCTCGTGGGCGAAGGAGACCGCCTGGGCGACCGCGTCATTACGCAGCACCGTGTGCTGCTTCCGTCGGGCGAGTTTCGCAGCCCCCTGGATCGAGGCGCCCGGGGCGATCAGGTACGCGTAGCCGGCCTGCTCCGGTGAGGTGCCGTGATCGAAATAGAGCGTGGCGTAGTTGCGTTGCTGCACCTCGGTGCTGCCCTTGGCGTTGACATCTGACCAGGACCCCGACCGGCGTTCGCGCAGTACGTGAAGTGGCGCTTCGTCCAGCGCGACGTAAGCGCCGAAGCCCTCTAGATGGACCCAGCGGTCCGATGAGAGGACTGACTCAGCATCAGTCGTAGCTGCGACGCGCCCCGAAGCGGTGACCAAGGCGTTGGAGCCCTGGTGCAGGTTGCGGTGGTCCACGATGGTTTCCACCGGCGCCAAGGAACCGGTGTGGATGTCGGAGCCCAGACACACGATGACGTCCTCGCTGACGAACCATGACTTCCGGGCACTGAGTCCGGTGCCTCCGGGGCCGATGAGGTGCTGTCCGACGGCGGCGATCTCCTCGTTGGCGCTCGAGCCGGTCCATTCGTTGTCCGGTGTCCCGGCCCCCCACTGGCCCTCGACCTGATCCGGCAGGGACGTGGTGTCCACGGTGGTCCCGGGCAGCCTGACATGGTTTGCGGTGGCCCAGAAGGCGTCGTCGTACTGGCCCAGATCGGCGTCATGGACATAGGTCATGCCCGAGCCGGAATGGTAGCCCCGGTCATTTTCGCCGTTGCCGCATTCGTACCAGGAGATCCGGTTGCTGCACATCGCCGTGGACAGTGACCACTGGGGGCCGCGGTGCATGGTGCGGTCCATCGCCGGGAACAGGAAATGGCCGGCCAGTGGGGCCGCCGGCGACAGGCCCAGCGACAGGAGTTCCTTCACCAGTGCCGTGCGCGCGACGCTGGCTCCGTCCAGAATGGGGGCGTGGTCGTTATCGGTGATCCATTGCAACGCGCGCCGGCGCCAGCGCTTGGCGGTGGGTGCGTCGACGGCACGTGCCAGCAGCAGCACGGCCTCGATGGTGCTGGCCCCCAAATCGAAACCGGTGTTTTCCTCGCGGGAGACGCTGCGCCCGCGCACCGAATCGGCCATGGCCCCGGCCATCAGGCAGGGGGCAAAGGAGTCCTCAACGGTTGTGAAGAGGATGTCCCGGCTCGGATCGGAGACCGCGGCATCGGTTCCGCCGAGCAGTGCGAAGAGCTTGGCGAGACCACTGAGCAGAACCACCCCGTAGGAGCCGGTATAGGGGGTGGTGCTGTGCTGGATGAAGGAGCCGTCGGCAAAGAAGCCGTTGCCGCTGGTGACGTACTGCCACACCTCGGAGAGTCCGGCGACGGCATGGTGGAGCTTCTCTTCGTTCCCGTCGACCAGTGAGCGGACGATGATGCCCTGGCACAGGTCCACGCGGTTCGCCCCGACCGAGGTGATCTTCCCGCGCGAGGGCGGGAACTGCTGCCACGGGTCCGGCACGAAGTGGTCGATCGCTGCGCAGTGCGCGGCCCGCTCGTCCTCGTCCAGCTCGTCGAAGAGCAGTACCAGCGTGTCCGCCAGGGCCCGGGGAACCCCGATTTCCCAGGCCCACCAGTTGCCCTCCTCGTCAGTGGTGTCGTTGTAGCGCAGCCGGTGGGCGTCGGACAGCCCGGCACGGATCTGCTTCAACAAGGTGCCCTGGCCGAAGGAAGCCGCCCCGGGGGTGGCCCAGGCAGTGGCCATCTGGGATAAGCGCACATACGTATAGCGCAGGTCCCCGGCTGCGGCCAGGTCCAAGTCCGTGAAGATCCGGGTTCTGGCCGTGGAGGAGTCCAAGGTGGCCACGGCCGATGCGGCGGCGTGGTCCAGAGTGGCCAAGGCGTTGGCGAAATCCCGGTCGCCGGCAATGAATTCCCTCCGGCCGGTGAGCTGGTCCACCCAGGTGGAGCGCAGTGTGGCGAAATCGGCGCTGGTCAAGGCCGGGGTTTCCGCGGCCCGGGCGGGCTGGGCGGTTTGGCTGATGAAGCTCAGGAGCAGGCCGGTCACGGCCACCCCTCCGGCGCCCTTAAGCGCGGTCCTGCGGGATAGTTCCTGGTCCATGACTTCGCTCCTGATGTCCGTGACGGGGCCGGCCCTGAGTGCCGGTGCCCTGTTGGATGGGAACTCAACGGCACGTCAAGGTAAGGAATAAAGCAGTAGCGCCTGAACGGAACATGGCCAACAATGGAGCACACCACCGTCAGCGATACCAAGGAGCACCACGCCCCATGCAACTTTCCTTCTCCACGTTGGGATGCCCAGACGCCGATGTCGACGAAGTGCTGGCGCTCGCCGGCGAGCACGGGGCCACCGGCGTCGAACTGCGGATGCACGAGGGTGGAATTATCTCCGCCAGCATGGACGACGCCGAGCGTGGGAAGGTCAAGACCGCCTTCGCCGATGCCGGGATCACCATCTTGGCGGTGGGGAGCTATGTCAAGATCTGCGCTCCCGGAAAGGACATCGACGTCTTTCGGGAACTCGAGGCCGCGCTGCGGCTCGCGGCAGACATCGGGGCGAAGGCCGTGAGGGTCTTTCCCGGTGCCGGACTGGATTCAACCTCCGAGGCCGACCGCGAGGAGGCCTTTGAGCTGGAGGAAAATGCAGTCCGGAGGCTGACGGCGGCCGAAGGGCCGGCGGCCATGCATGGGGTCCAGCTCTTATTGGAGACTCATGATTCGCATCCACGCGGGGTCGACGCCGCACGCATCCTGTTCCCCCTGGGGCCGCAGGGCGCGGTGCGCACCATTTGGGATGTCCTGCACCCGTGGAAACGCGGGGAGGAACCCGAAGCGACCGTGAAGGCGCTCGCCGGGCGCATCGAGTACCTCCAGCTCAAGGATGCCCGCCGTGGCTCCACCGCCGATGCCCCGATCCTGACCCTGCCAGGGGAGGGGGACATCCCGTTGGAGAAGATGCTCCGGCTGTACGGGGAACAGGCGCCGACCGGAGTCGATCCCTGGGTGTCCTTGGAATGGGAGAAGGCCTGGAACCCCGATTTGCCGGAGCTGGGCGAGGCGCTGGCCGCCACCCGGAAGATCCTCGACTCGCTGTCCTCGAGCTAATCCGCCGTCCGGCTTGAGGCCCGCGCGGCCGGACAGAACTTCGGGGTGCTCATTTATTCCTATGGTGTACGTCACCTTGACTGACCGTGTCCCAGCTGGAGGCACCCGGTGAAATGCCGGAGGTGTCTACCAGATTGAGCTCATGGAAAGCCCTTCCGGTCGCCCGTTCGCGTACCGGAGAAGATTGGAAAACAATGAACTGGACCAACCTCGAATTTAACCGACGCACCCTCATCAAGGTCGGCAGCGTCGCCAGCGCGGGGGCTGCGTTCGCGCTCAGCGCCGCACCCGCCCAAGCCGCCGGTGCCCGGGCCCCGATGGCCCCCGCGGTTCCCGGTGACGTCGAAGCGAAGGCCCTGGCCCTGCAGCCGCCGACCTTCCTCTTCGAAACGAAGGTGCCCGAGCAGGTCACTGCGGTCTCGGGGGCGGAGCCCGCGATCAGTGACGAGCAGGCCATCATCGGCAAGCACTCCCTCCGCTGGGACTACTCCGCCGGCTCCATCCTGCAGATCGATGCGGCACTGGACGCCGAGGACTCCAGAATCCCGGAGGACGACGAGACGAAGCTCGGATCGTGCAGCACCTTCGGCCTGTGGATCTACAATTCCACGGCCCGCCAGGGCACCCTGCGCCTGGAATTCGGCCGGCAGGGAAGCAAAGACGCCTGGTGCGACCTCCATCTGGACTTCACCGGCTGGCGAACCGTCTGGATCCGCCTGGCCCAGGACCTGAAAGGCAAACCGCGCCGCGACATGGATACCCTGCGGTTCGTCGCCCCGTCTTCGGGTTCCGGGACGCTCTTCCTGGACCAGCTGGTCCTGAACATGTCCATGCGCACCGACCATCCGATGCGGAGCGAGCAGGCCCCATTCGTCAATCCGGAAGCCGATACGGCGCAAAATGCGCATTGGCTCGCCCTGCTGAAGTTCCAGGAACTACAGGATGCCCAGGCGCCGGCACCGGTCACAGATGCGACGTTGCTGGCCGATGTGTCGACGGTGAAGTCAAGATACCTTGAGGCCTACCTCACCGGTGGCGGCGCGACCACGGGCGCGCAGGTGGCCGATCTGACGGCGCAACTGGCCAAGCTCGGCATTCCCGAGCGGTCCACCAGTGGGCCGGCGACACCGGTCTTCTTGAACCAGCAGGCCATCTTCCCGCCTCAGATCGCCCCCGAACTGGCTGCGCTGGCTGGAAGCGCCAAACTGCGCACGCTCACGGATCTGATGCAGAAGATCGCCCGGGCCTGGGAACGTGCCGATGCCACCCGCAGGCCGCTGGTGGCCGAGCTGTACGTCCGGGCCGTCTTGCATCTTCGCCGCGTGGGTTGGGCCAAGGGCAGTAGCCAGGGCAGTGTCCACCATCTCGGATACAACATTCGTGGGTACTACGACTCCGTCTTTATCATGAAGGACGTCCTCCAGGATGAAGGATTGCTGGAGGAAGCCCGGGCCGATATCGACTGGTTCGTCGGCCTGGGGCGCGTTCTCGAACGCCCGCTGCGACGCGATGGCATCATGGACATCTACAACACGAATGTCCGGGGCCTTGTGGCAGCGGCCATGCTGCGGGAGACTCCTGGCGAACAGGCGGCTTGGCTCTCAGCCGTCCGCGACTTCCTCGATATCACCCTGCAGCCAAGTGACGGTTTGCAGGGCGGAATCAAGGCCGATGGCTCGGGATTCCACCATGTCGGGTTCTACCCCGCCTACAGCGCTGATGGCCTCTCCGGACTGGCGCCAATGGTCATGGTCCTGGGTGGCACGTCGTTCCGTCTGTCCGAGGCGGCGCACTCCCTGTTGAAAAAGGCGGTGCTGGGGATGCGCACCTTTGCCAATAAATTCGAATGGTCGCTGACCGTGTGTAACCGCCATCCGAAGGCGGGCCAAACACTCAAGCTCGATCCCTTCCAGTGGCTGTTCCAGGCTGGCACGCCCGACGGGAAGAAGGCCCTGGACCCCGAACTGGGGGCTGCCTTCCTACGCCTGCTGCCGGAAAAGCAGTCTTCGATCCACCAGCGGTTGGCCGCCAAATTGGCTGCTACCGGGGTCACCGTGGAAGATTCCCCGACGGGCCACTGGACCTACAACTACGGCGCCCTCGGAGTGCACCGCCGCGAGGACTGGTCGGTGACCGTTCGCGGACACAACCGCTACCTGTGGAGCTCGGAGACCTACGAAAACGCCAATATCTATGGCCGCTACGGCACCTACGGGCAGATCAACGTTCAGTCCACGGGCGACCCGATCACCCTGCTGGATAGCGGGTTCTCCCAGGAAGGCTGGGATTGGGGGCGGTTCCCGGGCACGACGGCGATCCATAAGCCGGTTGATGACCTGTTCATCGACCTCGGGCTCGGAGTGGAAATCATGCCGCTCTCGGATTCGCGCTTCGGCGGGGCCACCAACATCGATGGCCGGCACGGCCTCTTTGCCATGGACCTGCACGAGATCCCTTCCTGGGATCCCAGCCACCGGGCCCGCAAATCGGTGTTCCTCTTCGACGAGCGGGTCATCGCGGTGGGTACGGGGATCGAAAACAATGACCGCCGAAACGAAACGGGGACGACCCTGTTCCAGAGCCACCTGGCGGCGACGTCGGAGCCCACCTACATCGACTCCACCCGGCCCGTCGCCGACTTCCCGCTCGAGCGCAAATCGCGCAAGAAATCCAAGCATGCACAATGGCTGGCCGACGGGAAGGGCAATGGCTACTACATCCCGGCCAAGCAGCACCTGGGGATCGAGCGTTCCACGCAGAAGTCGAAGGACCAGAGCTCCGGAGAACCCACCAGTGGGGACTTCGCCACGGCGTGGCTGAGCCATGGGACCAAACCGAGGAACGGCTCCTATGAATACGCGATGTTGATCGGGCGGACTCCACAACAAACGGCGGCCTTCGCGAAAGCCATGGGCGGCCGGCGAGCCCCCTATGAGGTGTTGGAGGCGCGCTCCGACCGGCATGCAGTCCGCGATCGGGAGACCGGTATCACCGGCTACGCGGTCTTCGAGGCGGGGCACGGGTTCGAGGGCGATATCGAAGGGGTGGATACTCCTTCGCTGTTGATGACCCGGCGTGAAAAGAACCGTCTGGTCATGTCGGTGACGGATCCGGATCTCCGCCTGTATTCGGGCAAAGACCCGGACCAATACGATGCCAAGGGCCGTTTCGTCGGCGGAGTCCTTCCCTACGTGGTGTCCTGGAGGGAAAACGCGAGCCAGGCCCACACCCTGACCGTGAAGGTCAAGGGCTCCTGGAAGCTAGCCGAAAAGGTCGACGGCGTGAAGGTCACTTCCCGCAAGGGCCACGGCGGCCACGACCATCATGGAGGACGCCACGGCCATGATCATGGCCGGCAGGGGCATACCGAGATCGCGGTCCGCACCCGGGACGGGCTGCCGGTGCAGTTCAGCCTGGCGCGGCACTAATACCGCGTTAGCCCTGCCCCGCCGCGGTGGTGCTGCGTCGGAGCACGAGCTCGCCGGTGACGGTGGGCTCGGCTCCGGCGGCACCTCCAGGGAGTGCCACGGTGCTTTCGACGGCGATCCGTCCGATGTGCAGCAACGGTAGCCGCACGGTGGTCAATCCGGGATGGAAATCCCGCAGCGTTTCGATATCGTCGAATCCCGCGACGGCGGCGTCGCGCGGAACCTGGACCCCGCCCTCACGCAGCCCGGCGACCAGCCCGATGGCCATCACGTCACTGACCGCAAAAAGGCAGACAGGGGCCCCTTCCCGGTGAGCCGCGGCGACCCGTGGTGCCAGCTCGGCGCCGGTGGCATGGCCGCCAGCTCGGTCCAATCCGGTATGCAAGACCTCGGCCGCCGGAACACCCGCGGCGTGTAGACCATGTTGGAATCCACGGACCCTATCGTCCGAGGTGGCCAAGCCCTCGGGGCCCGCCACAATCAGGAAGGGGCCGCGATGGTTGGCGGCCAATGCGCCCGCCAGCTGACACGCCAGGTCTTCGTTGGGAATGGCGATGACGTGGTGGTGTTCGGGGGAACCGGTCCCCTCCACGGGGCGACCGATGACGGCCACCTGGCCATCATTACGGCAGTAGAGGTCCAGCTCGTTGGCCAAGGTGCTGTTGGCTTCACGGTCCGCAGCAGCGGTGGTCCGCGAGCCCGCCAGGATGATGGCATCAGCCCGGTGGGCGGCGAAGGCGGAGACTGCGGTGGCCTCCTCTGCAGGGGTGCCGCCGGTGGTGGCGAGCATGACGAGTTTATTGCGTTCCCGGGCAGCTTCCTGGACGCCGTGGGCGATGGCCGCGAAGTACGGGTCGGCGATGTCGTGGACGATGAGGCCGATGACCCCCGAGCTGGATTTCGCCAGCCCCTGAGCTTGCGCATTGGGCACGTACCCCAGTTCGAGGGCCGCCCGCCGGACGTTTGCGGCAATCTCCGGTCCGGGGATCCGCGCCGAACCATTGAGCACCCGGGACGCGGTGGCGGCGGAGACTCCTGCCTTGCGGGCCACCTCGGCCAGTGTCGTTGCGGACATCGCTACCCCTTCGCCGGCCGTCACGGCTCACATGGTGGACAAGAGTTCCAGTATCGCATGACAGAAAAGTTTGGGAAAGCGCTTGCCAAGCATTGTTTGGATGGGCATGATGGACACAACGGGAATGCGCTTTCCCGATCAGATTTCATACCATCCACCCCTAGCAAAGAGGTCCCATGGGCTCGACACCACGCACCATCCGTATCGCCATGAACGGCATTACCGGCCGGATGGGCTACCGCCAGCACCTGCTGCGATCCATCCTGCCGATCCGCGACGCCGGAGGCTTCACCCTGGCCGATGGCAGCCGCGTCCAGGTCGAGCCGATCCTCATCGGGCGCAACGAAGCCAAGGTCCGCGAACTTGCAGAACTGCATGGGGTAGCCGAATGGAGCACCGATCTGGACGCGGTCATCAACGACCCGACCGTCGACGTCGTCTTCGACGCCTCGATGACCAGCCTGCGCGCCGCGACGCTGAAGAAGGCCATGCAGGCCGGCAAACACATCTTCACCGAGAAGCCCACCGCCGAAACCCTCGACGAAGCCATCGAGCTCGCCCGCATCGGCACCGAGTCCGGGGTGACCGCCGGCGTCGTGCATGACAAGCTCTACCTGCCCGGGCTGGTGAAGCTGCGCCGCCTCGTCGATGAGGGATTCTTTGGCCGCATCCTGTCCATCCGCGGCGAATTCGGCTACTGGGTCTTCGAAGGCGATGTGCAGTCGGCGCAGCGTCCGTCCTGGAACTACCGCAAGGAAGACGGCGGGGGCATGACCACCGACATGTTCTGCCATTGGAACTACGTCCTCGAGGGGATCATCGGGAAGGTCAAAAGCGTCAACGCCAAGACCGCCACCCACATCCCGGCCCGCTGGGACGAGCAGGACCAGGAATACGTCGCGACCGCCGATGACGCCTCCTACGGCATCTTCGAACTCGAGACCCCCGCCGGCGACGAGGTCGTCGGGCAGATCAACTCCTCCTGGGCCGTGCGGGTCTACCGCGACGAACTCGTCGAATTCCAGATCGATGGAACCCTCGGCTCGGCAGTGGCCGGCCTGAATAAGTGCGTCGCCCAGCAGCGCGCCCACACCCCCAAGCCGGTCTGGAACCCCGACCTGCCGGTCACCGAATCCTTCCGCGACCAGTGGCAGGAAGTCCCGGCCAACGCCGAGCTGGACAACGGCTTCAAGCTGCAGTGGGAAGAGTTCCTGCGCGATATCGTCGCCGGACGTGAACACCGCTTCGGTTTGCTGTCCGCAGCACGCGGCGTCCAGCTCGCCGAACTGGGGCTGCAGTCCAATGACGAGCGCCGCACCATCGACATCCCGGAAATCACGCTCTGATGGCCTCGCTGATCCTTCCCGCTACCGGCGGTGGAACCCGAAGGCACCAGCTCGCCGAGGCGCGGACCTGGCTCAAACCCAGCACCCCGATCACCTCCCGGCACGCCTACGCCGCGGCCCACGTCATCCCCGACGTGCGCGCCGAGAACGTGCCCGGCGCCCCGGCGCAACTGGACTGGGATACCACCCTGGCCTACCGCCACGAACTGTGGTCTTACGGCCTGGGTGTCGCCGATGCGATGGACACCGCCCAGCGCGGCATGGGTCTGGACTGGGCCGCGACCGGAGAACTGATCCGCCGCAGTGCCGCCGAAGCCGCGGCAGTGGTCTCCTCAAAGGCCTCCGCCACCGCCGGCAAATCGGTGCGCGATCTGCTCGCCTGCGGCGCGGGAACCGACCAGCTGGACCTGGCCACCGTCCCCTCGGGCCCTGCCGGGCTGAACGTCGTGCTCGAGGCCTACCGCGAGCAGATGGCCCTGGTGGAGGAGGCCGGAGCGAAGACCATCCTGATGGCCTCCCGTGCGCTGGCCGCCGTGGCCACCGACGCCGAGGACTACCTGCACGTCTATTCGACGTTGCTGCGTGAGGCCAAGCAACCGGTGATCCTGCACTGGCTGGGCACCATGTTCGATCCGGCCTTGGCCGGCTACTGGGGCTCCGATGACGTCGCCACGGCGACCGATACGTTCTCCTCGCTGGTCAGCGGTCATGCGGAGAAGATCGACGGGGTCAAGGTCTCCCTGCTCGACGCCGGCCACGAGGTCGCACTACGGGCCTCACTGCCTGCAGGGGTCAGGCTCTACACCGGGGATGACTTCAACTATCCCGAACTCATCGACGGGGACGGCAGTCACCACTCCGATGCACTGCTGGGCATCTTCGCAGCCATCTATCCGGCGGCCTCCGCAGCGCTGCAAAGCTACGACGCCGGTGATCCGGTGGCGGCACGAGCCACCCTGGACTCGACCCGGGAACTGGGAAAGCACATCTTTAGCGCCCCCACGTTCTACTACAAGACGGGCATTGCGTTCCTCTCGTGGATCAACGCGCAGCAGCCTGGCTTCCAGATGGTGGGCGGCCTGCATTCTGGCCGGTCGCTGATGCACCTGAGCCGGACGTTCGAACTCGCCGACGCCGCCGGGCTGCTCCTGGATCCTGAGCGCTCAGCGGCCCGGATGTCTACGTTCCTGCAAGCCAATGGGGTGGGCGCATGAGCGATTATTCGCGGTTGGCCCTGAACAGCGCCACCACCAAGAAGTGGACCCTGCCCGAGGTCGTGGACGGCTGCGTCCGCGCCGGCATCCCCGCGATCGGCCCCTGGCGGGACATCGTCGCGGACCACGGTCTCGCGGAATCGGCGCAGCTGATCCGCGACGCCGGCCTGAGGGTCTCCTCGCTGTGCCGGGGAGGATTCCTGACGGCAGCCGATGCCGAAGGCCAGGCCGCGGCGCTGGCCGATAACCGCGCGGCAATCGAAGAGGCCGTGGCGCTGGGCACCACCGAGTTGTTCCTGGTGGTCGGCGGTCTAGCCCCGGGGGAGAAGGACGTCATCGCGGCCCGCCAACGCGTGGCCGACCGCCTGAAGGACTTGGTGCCTTTCGCCGTCGAACACGGGGTGCGACTGGTCCTTGAACCGCTACATCCGATGTATGCGGCAGACCGGGCCCTGATCTCCACGCTAGGCCAATCCCTGGACCTGGCGGCACCCTACGATCCGGCAGCCGTCGGCGTCGCCGTGGACACCTTCCACGTCTGGTGGGACCCTGATCTGAAGGCGCAGATTGAGCGGGCCGGCCGCGAACAGCGGATCGCCTCCTACCAAATCTGCGATTTCAACCTGCCCATCGCCGCCGACGCACTGCTCTCCCGCGGCATGATGGGCGACGGGGTCATCGACTTCGCCACCATCGGCTCCTGGGTCCGCGATGCCGGCTACACCGGTGACATCGAGGTGGAGATCTTCAACCAGCAGATCTGGGATGCCGACGGCCACGAGGTGCTGGCCACCGTGAAGGAACGCTACGCCGAACTGGTGCTGCCTTTCGCCTAGCCCACGGTGGCTGACCTGCGACCCGCGAGCGTGATGGTTCCGGTTCCCCTTGAGCCGCGTCCGCGCCGATCAGCTCTTCGAAGGCCGCTCCCGCGGGGGCGGCCTTCGTCGTTCCCTCCGCGGGCCGGAACCTGAGAGCGTGAAGAATTTCCCCTGTCACCTGCAGTTTTGTTGATTGCGACTATGTGATGGTGGTCTCATTTTTTCCCTGCTACTGTGAGTTTCATCGACGCGGGGTCTTTGATTCCACCGGCTTCGGAAACCCCCTGTCCGAGGAGGCATACGGCCTCATGGCGGGCCGTATACGGCGAATGCGGGAGGGCCGACATGAGCACGACCATGAATAGCGGACTACAAGATGCGCTGATCAGGACCCGGAGGTTTTTCAAACCGAAGGAAGTCGTCTCGCCCGATGGGCGCACGCTACTCAAGGTCGGTGGTCGGTCCGGTGATTCCTTCTACCGGGATCGTTGGAGCCACGACAAGGTGGTCAGATCGACCCACGGGGTGAACTGCACGGGGTCGTGCTCCTGGAATGTCTACGTCAAGGACGGCATCATCACCTGGGAAACCCAGGCCACCGATTACCCCACCACCGGCCCCGATAAGCCGGAATACGAGCCGCGCGGTTGCCCGCGCGGCGCTTCTTTTTCCTGGTACACCTATTCGCCAACCCGAACCCGCTACCCATACATCCGCGGCGTCCTGCTGGAGATGTACCGGGAGGCCAAAGCCCGGCTGAAGGACCCGGTCCTGGCGTGGGCCGATCTGACCGAGGACCCGGAGCGGGCCGTGAAGTATAAGAGCGCCCGGGGCAAGGGCGGTCTGGTGCGCGCGTCATGGGACGAAGCGGTCGAGATCGTCGCGGCGGCTCATGTGCACACCATCCGCAAATACGGTCCCGACCGAGTGGCAGGGTTCTCGCCCATCCCGGCCATGTCGATGGTCTCGCACTCCTCAGGTGCCCGGTTCGTGAACCTCATCGGCGGGTCCATGCTCAGCTTCTACGACTGGTACGCCGATATGCCGGTCGCTTCCCCCCAGGTTTTCGGCGACCAGACCGACGTACCCGAATCCGGGGACTGGTGGGATGCCGGCTACCTGGTCATCTGGGGCACCAACGTCCCGGTGACGCGGACCCCCGATGCCCACTGGATGATCGAAGCCCGCTACCGGGGACAAAAAGTGGTTGTCGTTTCCCCCGACTTCGCCGACAGCACCAAATTCGCCGATGAATGGATGCCCGCCGAACCGGGAACCGACGGTGCCTTGGCCATGGCCATGGGGCACGTCATCCTCAAGGAATTCCACGTGGACCGGCAGACCCCCTACTTCACCCAGTACGTGAAGAAGTACACCGACCTGCCGTTCCTGGTCACCCTCGACGAAGCGCAGGACGCCGACGGAGAACGGATGTTTACTGCCGGCAAGTTCCTGACCGCCGCCGACCTGGACGGAGAGATCGAGCCGGAGGCTGAGAACCCCGAATTCAAGACGGTCCTGGTTGATGCGGCCACCGACCGCCTGGTGGTGCCCCCGGGCACCCTCGGGCACCGCTACGGCGAAACCGGTGAGGGCAAATGGAACCTGGACCTCGGGGATATCGACCCCAAGCTGACCCTGATCGATGGTGCCGACGAAAACGTCTCCATCGACATGCCACGCTTCGACGCCGGCCAGGGCAATATCGGTGTCATCCGCCGCGGCGTCCCGGCCCGTCGAGTGGCCGGACGGCTGGTTACCACGGTCTTTGACCTGATGCTGGCCCAATATGGTGTGGGGCGCCCCGGGCTGCCGGGGGAGTGGCCCACGGGCTACGACGACGCCGAATCGCCGAACACCCCCGCCTGGCAGGCCAATATCACCGGCGTCACGGCCGAGGCCTGCGAACGCATCGGTCGGGAATTCGCGCAGAACGCCGAGGATTCCAAGGGCCGCTCGATGATCCTGATGGGAGCCGGCACCAACCACTGGTTCCACTCGGACACCATCTACCGCACCTTCCTGACCTTGACGACCGTCACCGGTTGCCAGGGCGTGAACGGTGGCGGCTGGGCGCACTACGTCGGACAGGAAAAGGTCCGTCCACTGACCGGATACAACCAACTCGCAAACGGACTGGACTGGCTGCGTCCTCCCCGCAACATGGTGCAGACGGCCTACTGGTACCTCCACACCGACCAGTTTCGCTATGACCAGTTCGGTGCCGATGCCCTGACCGCCCAAACCGGCAAGGGGCAGCTCGCCGGAAAGACGACGGCGGATATCATCGCCCAATCGGCACGGCTGGGCTGGATGCCTTCCTACCCGACCTTCGACCGCAACCCGCTGGTCATCGGGGCCCAGGCTCGGGAAAAGGGGCAGTCGGCCAAGGACTACGTGGTTGACGAGATCAAGGCGGGTCGGCTGAACTTCGCCGCCGAGGACCCGGATGCCCCCGATAACTACCCCCGGGTGCTCTCGCTGTGGCGCTCGAACCTGATCGGTTCCTCGGCCAAGGGCAACGAATACTTCCTGAACCACCTGCTCGGGGCCTCGCACACCATCAGTGCCGAGGAGACCGCAGAACGCTTCCGCCCCAAGGACGTGAAGTGGCGGGAGAAGGCTCCGACGGGGAAACTCGACCTGCTCACCACGCTGGACTTCCGAATGACCAGCTCCACGCTGCACTCGGATATCGTGCTCCCGGCGGCCACCTGGTATGAGAAGTACGACCTGTCCACCACTGACATGCACCCGTTCGTGAACTCCTTCAACCCGGCCATCGCCCCGCCGTGGCAATCCCGTACGGACTGGGACGCCTGGCAGGAAATCTCCCGGGTGTTCAGCCGTCTGGCGGAACCGCACCTGGGCAAGCAGACCGACGTCGTCGCGGCGCCGCTGACCCATGACACCCCCGATGCGATGGTTTCCCCACATGGGAAGGTCAGGGACTGGAAATACGGCGAATGTGAGCCCGAGCCCGGGGTCACCATGCCCAAGATCATCGAAGTCGAACGCGACTACACGAAGATCGGCGACATGATGCGCTCGATCGGACCCCTGATGGACACGCTCGGGGCCACGACCAAGGGCATCACCTTTGACGTGAGCCGGGAAATCGAAGAACTAAAGATCAAGAACGGAACCGTGAGGGGAGGTGCGGGCCATGGGCGCCCCGACATCCTCAAGGACTACCAGGCCTGTGAGATGATCCTGACCCTCTCCGGCACCACCAACGGACATTTGGCGACCCAGGGTTTCAAAACGCTGGAAAAACGCACCGGCACCTTGCTGCACGACTTGTCCTCGGAGAACGAAGGCCACCGGGTGACGTTCGCCGATACACAAAACGGTCCGGCGCCGGTGATCACCTCACCCGAATGGTCAGGTTCTGAAACCGGCGGCCGGCGGTACTCCCCGTTCACCATCAACGTTGAACGGCTCAAACCGTGGCATACCCTGACCGGCCGGATGCACTTTTATCTGGATCACGACTGGATGACCGAACTGGGGGAGGGATTGCCGATCTTCCGGCCACCGCTGGACATGACGGCGCTATTCGATGAACCGGCCATCGGTTCCACCTCCTCCAAGGGCGTGTCCGTCAGATACCTGACCCCGCATAATAAGTGGTCCATCCACTCCGAATACCAGGACAACCTGTTCATGCTCTCGCTGTTCAGGGGCGGCCCCGGAATCTGGATGAGTCCGCTGGATGCCGAGAAGATCGGTGTCAGGGACAACGAATGGATCGAGGCCGTCAACCGCAACGGCACCACCACCGCACGAGCCATCGTCTCGCACCGGATGCCCGAGGGCACCGTGTTCATGTATCACTCGCAGGACCGGCTGATCGATATGCCCATCTCCGAGACCAGCGGCCAGCGCGGCGGCAACCACAACTCGCTGACCCGTCTGATGATCAAGCCCACACATATGATCGGCGGCTACGCCCAGCAGACCTACGCCTTCAACTACATGGGGCCGACGGGAAACCAACGCGACGAAGTCACGGTCATTCGTCGCCGCAACCAGGAGGTGACGTACTAGTGCGTGTCATGGCCCAAATGGCAATGGTGATGAACCTCGATAAGTGCATCGGATGCCACACGTGTTCGGTCACGTGCAAGCAGGTCTGGACGAACCGCTCGGGAGCCGAGCACATCTGGTTCAACAACGTCGAAACCCGGCCCGGTCAGGGGTATCCACGCACCTACGAGGACCAGGAAAAGTGGAAAGGCGGCTGGACGCTGACCAAACGTGGTCGGCTCAAGCTCAAGGCTGGAGGCCGGCTGAAGAACCTGATGACCATCTTCGCCGCACCCAATCTGCCAGGCATCAAGGACTACTACGAGCCGTGGACCTACGACTACGAGAACCTGACCACGGCTCCCGCCCAGGACCATATGCCGGTGGCACGGCCCAAATCGTTACTCACCGGGCAGGACACCACCGTCACGTGGTCGTCCAACTGGGACGACGACTTGGCAGGTTCGGTGGAGAACACGCATAACGACCCGATCCTGCAGAAGGTCGGGGACAAGATCAAATTCGAATATGAACAGACGTTCATGTTCTACCTGCCCCGCATCTGTGAACACTGTCTGAACCCCTCCTGCGTTTCCTCCTGCCCCACCGGCGCCATCTATAAGCGTGAAGAGGACGGTATCGTGCTGGTGGACCAGGATCGTTGCCGCGGTTGGCGGCAGTGCGTGGGTGGTTGCCCATATAAGAAGATGTACTTCAACCACAAGACCGGCAAGGTCGAGAAGTGTACGTTCTGCTATCCGCGCATCGAGATCGGCCAACCCACGATCTGCTCGGAAACCTGTGTTGGGCGCCTGCGCTACCTCGGCCTGATGCTCTACGACGCCGATCGCGTGCTCGAAGCCGCGTCGACCCCGGACGAGCACGGCCTATATGAAGCCCAACGCGAGGTGTTCCTGGATCCGAACGATCCCGAGGTCATGCGCGAGGCGGCGCTGGCCGGGATTCCGGAGGACTGGATCGAGGCCGCCCAACGTTCTCCGATCTACGCGCTGATCAATAAGTACAAGGTGGCCCTGCCGTTGCACCCGGAGTACCGCACCATGCCGATGGTCTGGTACATCCCGCCGCTCTCACCGGTGGTGGACGCGGTCAGCGACACCGGCGAAGACGCCGAAAAGCAGGACAACCTGTTCGCGGCCATCGACAAGCTCAGGATTCCCGTCGAATATCTCGCGGGTCTCTTCACGGCCGGGGACACCCAACCGGTGGATCTGGTGCTGCATAAGTTGGCGGCCATGCGCTCCTATATGCGCGATATCAACATGGGATGGGAACCCAAGGAGTCCATTGCCGAATCGGTGGGCATGACCGGCCAGGAAATCCAGGACATGTACCGTCTGCTGGCCATCGCGAAATACGAAGAACGCTATGTCATCCCGTCAGCCCACTACGAAGACGCCCATAAATTGGAGAACATCGCCACCGAGTGCTCGCTCGACGTCGACGGCGGTCCGGGCATGGGCGGCATGGACGGTTCTTTCGCCCAAGACCCAGATCAGGGCAAGGATCCAGGCATCGGTTCCCCCGACGTACCGGGACGTCCCGAAGGAGTGCGGATCAATCTGTTGAACTGGGACGGTCAAGGCACACCCGAGGGCTTGTTCCCCGAAACACCGTCGGGTTCGGCGGCTTCCACGCAGGGAGGAACCTCGTCATGACACCGCCCAAGGCCCCAGCACTCAAATATTCCGCCGAACAGCTCACCGGGATCTGGCAGTCAGCATCCATCCTGTTGGACTATCCCGATGAGGAACTGTTCTCGCGGCTGGAACTGCTCAGTGAAGTGGCCGCCGGCCTGCCCGCCAAGGTCGGTGCCGGCTTGCAGAAGACGATCCGTCATCTACAGCAGGGGACGCTGCGCGAGATCCAGAGTGAGTATGTCGACACCTTCGATACCCGCCGTCGGGGGTGTTTATTCCTGACCTATTTCTCCAATGGGGAGACCCGGAAGCGGGGCCTGGCGCTCCTGCGCATCAAACAGGTCTATGTGAAGGCCGGCCTGACGTTGACCGACGACCAGTTGCCAGACCACCTGTGCGTAGTTCTGGAATTCGGGGCCATGACCGACGTCAAGGCGGGGCTGAAGATCATCCTCGACAACCGGGCAGGCCTAGAGCTGCTGCGGATACATCTGCGGGAAGTGGAATCCCCGTGGTTCGGGGCCATCGATTCCGTGTGCGCCACCTTGCCAGCACTGAAGGGCAAGGACCACGAAGCCGTGCAACGGCTGATCGCCGAGGGTCCCGAAGAAGAGGAAGTCGGCTTGGACACCTATGGAACGCCGGATCTGGCGCCGATGCCGGGAGGCATGTAATGGACGACCCGTTGAATGTCTTTTTGTGGCTGATCTTTCCCTATATCTGTCTGACCATCTTCATCCTCGGACACATCTGGCGGTATCGCTATGACAAGTTCGGATGGACCTCACGGTCGAGCCAAATGTATGAGAGCAGCATCCTGCGCTGGGCGAACCCCATGTTCCACTTCGGCATCCTGGCGGTCTTCCTCGGTCACGTCATGGGTTTGGGAATTCCCCAAAGTTGGACCGATGCCGTCGGGATCTCTGAAGGGATGTACCACTTCATGGCGATCTCGGTCGGAGCCATCGCGGGGGTCTTCACGATCGTCGGATTCATCGGGCTGCTGTATCGGCGACGCTTCACCAAGGCCGTACTGGGCGCCACCACCAAGATGGACAAGACGATGTACTTCACCCTCGGGCTGGTCATCGTGGCAGGACTGGCCAATACCGTTTCGGGCGTGGCTGGAGCCTATAACTACCGCGAAGGCGTTTCCATCTGGTTCCGCAGCATCTTCTATTTCAACCCGCAGCCCGATTTGATGGTCGATGCCCCGTTCACGTTCCAGTTCCACGCGCTGATCGCCATCTTCCTCTTCGCGCTGTGGCCCTTCACCCGCCTGGTGCACGTCTTCACGGCGCCAGTGGGGTACATCTTCCGCCCCTACGTCCTCTACCGCAGCCGTGATGCCCATGCGGGATCGCGGGACGTCCGGCGCGGCTGGGAGAAGGTCGACACCATTCCCAAACGTCGTCCCGACTGATCGGAAAAGGACAACAGCAGATACTCCTCCCGGCGAGGGGGTGCCAGGTGCACCCCCTCGCTGTGCTGTCATATCGCCCCGGACCACTGTCCGGGGCGCCGACGTCAAGCGCATTTCCGCACGCAAATCCCTGTTTTCATGCTCTTGAGCTTCAATGGTCCGGCATTTCCTGCGGGGGCATCTCAGAGGTAATCACAAAGTTTGGCGCTTCGAACTAAATACTACGAGGTCACGTAGACAAATGTTCCAGCAAGGTGTTATTACTAGATGTAGGCCACCAAGGGTCTACTGACCACAACATCTAGATCCGCCGCCACGGCGGGAGCCAAGGAGCCTTGCGCATGAAGACGACTGAATCGGGGCGTTTGGACGGGGCCGGGCGCACGGCGTCCACCCCGCTCGACAAGGACACCTTGCCGGAGGTGGTGTATTTCTCCAGCGTCTCAGGAAACACCCGACGCTTCATTGAACGGCTGGACCTGCCCGCGGCGCGGATTCCCTTGCGCCCCCGGGTCGAGGGAGACCTGCGGGTGTCCCGTCCGTTCGTCCTGGTCGTACCCACCTACGGGGGAGGCCACCGTTCCACCGCAGTGCCGAAGCAAGTGATCGGTTTCCTCAACGATCCCGTCAACCGCGGCCTGCTGCGCGGGGTGATCACCGCCGGGAACACGAACTTCGGTGAGGACTATTGCCTGGCCGGCGCGGTCATTTCCGATAAATGCCAGGTGCCCGAGCTGTATCGGTTCGAACTGCTGGGTACCGAACGCGACGTACACAGGGTCCGCGAGGGCCTCTCCAGCTTCTGGCACAACCACCACGCCACCACACCACTCGAGGAGTACGCATGACCACCGACATCATGGAGCCCACCACCGAGGGCATCGGCGCCCGCAAGGACTACCACGCGCTGAACGCGCAACTGAACCTCTTCGCCGCAGACGGTTCGATCCAGCTGGATAAGGACCATGAGGCGGTCGAGGCCTACCTCTGCGGCCAGGTCGAGCCGCAGCTGATCCGCTTCGACGACCTCGAAACCAAGATCGACTACCTCGTTGCCAACGACTACTACGAGGAGGCGCCCATCCGCGCCTACCCCTGGTCGTTCGTGAAGGACCTCTATCGCAGCGCCTACGCCTACGATTACCGTTTCGCGACCTTCCTGGGAGCCTTCAAGTTCCATGCCGGCTATAGCCTGAAGACCTTCGACGGCAACAACTACCTGGAATCCTTCGAGGACCGGGTGGTTTCCACCGCCCTGTTCCTGGGCCGCGGGGACGAGGAGTTGGCCAGCAGTCTGGTCCAGGAGATGCTCAGCGGACGGTTCCAGCCGGCCACCCCGACATTCCTGAATGCCGGCAAAGCCCAGCGCGGGGAACTCGTCTCCTGCTTCCTGCTGCGCATCGAGGACAACCTTGAATCCATCGGGCGCAGCGTCAACTCAGCCTTGCAGCTCTCCAAACGTGGCGGTGGCGTCGCACTCTTGCTGACGAACCTGCGTGAGCAGGGGGCGCCGATCAAGAAGATCGAGAACCAGGCCTCCGGCGTCGTCCCGGTCATGAAGATCCTGGAGGACTCCTTCTCCTACGCCAACCAGCTCGGCGCCCGGCAGGGCGCCGGCGCCGCCTACCTGCACGCCCACCACCCAGACATCCTGGCGTTCCTGGACACCAAACGGGAGAACGCTGATGAGAAGATCCGCATTAAAACCCTCTCGCTGGGTGTGGTCATCCCCGACGTCACCTTCGAACTCGCTAAACGGGGCGAGGAGATGCACCTGTTCTCGCCCTATGACGTCCAACGGGAATACGGCACCGCACTGTCCGACCTGTCGGTGACCGAACACTATGACGACTTGGTCGCGAACCCGAGGATCGGGAAGAAGACCATCAGCGCACGGGCATTTTTCAGGACCATTGCCGAACTGCAGTTCGAATCCGGCTATCCGTACGTGATGTTCGAAGACACGGTCAATGCCGCCAACCCGCTGAAGGGGTGGATCAACATGTCGAACCTGTGCTCGGAGATCCTGCAGGTCAATGCCCCGTCGGTCTACGACCGGGCGATCGGATACCAAGACGTCGGCCGGGACATCTCCTGCAACCTCGGGTCGCTGAACATCGCCGCGGCCATGGCCTCCGGTGATCTGGGGGCCACGATCGACACCGCGGTGCGCGGGCTGACCAGTGTCTCGGAACTCTCGGATATCGACGCTGTCCCTTCCATCGCCCACGGCAACGAGCTCTCCCATGCGATCGGCCTGGGGCAGATGAACCTGCACGGCTATCTGGCCTCCCAGCGCATCCATTACGGCAGCGAGGAGGGCGTGGACTTCACCAACATGTACTTCTACACGGTCACCTACCACGCATTGCGCGCCTCGAACCGGATCTCGATCCAACGCGGACGGGCCTTCGGGGACTTCGAGAACAGTTCCTATGCCGACGGTTCCTACTTCGAAAAATACACCGAAAGGGTCTGGGAGCCGGCCACGGCGAAGGTCCGCGACGTCTTCCGGGACGCCGGCGTGGACATCCCGACCCGGCAGGACTGGCAGGAGCTGAGTGAATCCGTGCAAAAGCACGGGATCTACAACGCCTACCTGCAGGCGGTGCCCCCGACCGGGTCGATCAGCTACATCAACAATGCCACCGCATCGATCCACCCCATCGCCTCGAAGATCGAGATCCGCAAGGAGGGCAAGCTCGGACGCGTGTACTTCCCGGCCCCGCATATGGACAACGACAATCTGGAGTTCTTCAAGGACTCCTACGAGATCGGCTACGAGAAGATCATCGACACCTACGCGGCGGCCACCCAGCACGTGGATCAGGGCCTGTCCTGCACCTTGTTCTTCCGTGACACCGCCACCACCCGTGACATCAACAAGGCCCAGATCCACGCCTGGCGCCAGGGCATCAAAACGCTCTACTACATCCGGCTGCGGCAGATGGCCCTGACGGGCACCGAAGTTGAAAACTGCGTTTCCTGCGAACTCTGACCCCACCAACCGACGAAGGAAGGCACCAAAACCCATGAGCTTGTCCCCAGAGGCCCCGGTCGCCGAACACCTCCTGCGCGACTCAGTCACCCCTCCCTCCTACCGAATCGACCCCGCAGCCCGGCTGCGGCCGATCAATTGGAACCGGGTCACCGACGAGAAGGACCTGGAGGTCTGGAACCGTTTGACGGCAAACTTCTGGCTGCCCGAGAAGGTCCCGCTCTCCAACGACATCCCTGCCTGGCAGCGCATGTCCCGGGAGGAAAGAACCCTCACCATGCGGGTTTTCACCGGGCTGACCATGCTTGACACCGTCCAGGCGACCGTCGGGGAGATCAGCCAGATCCAGGACGCCCGCACCGAACACGAGGAGGCCGTCTACACCAATATCGCGTTCATGCAGGCCGTGCATGCCCGCTCCTATTCCTCGGTCTTCTCCACACTGACCAGCACCCGGGAGATCGACGAGGCCTACGAATGGGCCGTGGGGAACGACCAGTTGCAGGAACGCTGCAAGAAGGTCCTGCAGCACTACTACGGGGATGATCCGCTCAAGCGCAAGGTCGCCTCCACGTTGCTCTCCTCGTTGCTGCTTTATGCGGGTTTCTACCTTCCCCTGCACTTTTCGGTGCACGCGACGCTGACCAACACAGCAGACATGATCCGCCTGATCCTGCGTGATAAGGCGGTGCACGGGTACTACTCCGGCTATAAGTTCCAGCGGGGCCTGGAGACCCGCAGCCGGGAGGAACAAGAAGAAATCCGGGCGTTCACCTATGAGCTGCTCGAGGAACTCTACGCGTTGGAACTGGAGTATTCCGGGGCGCTCTACGAACCGTTGGGACTGATGGAGGACGTCGCGGTCTTCGTGCGGTACAATGCCAATAAGGCGCTCATGAACCTGGGGTACCCCGCGCGGTTCCCTGCCGAGGAGACCGAGGTCAACCCGGAGATCCTGGCGGCCCTGTCGCCGGCAGCCGACGAGAACCACGACTTCTTCTCCGGTTCAGGTTCCTCCTATGTCATCGGCAAGGGGGAGGACACCACCGACTCCGACTGGGCGTTTTGAGCCGAGCTTCCCGAGGATGTGGGCACCCCGGGAAGTATGGGGCGGGGGTGCCGGTCACGGGCTAAGAGGGGAGAGCAGGTCGTTCCTGTAGGTATTGTGCGAAGGTCTGGTCTCCGAAGGGTTCTCCGGGGACCAGGTTCGCACCGGCGTCGAGCCCCTTGAAGACCTGGAGGAACGGCAAGCGCACCCGTAGCGAGGGGCGTCTGCCTCCCCGGACCGTACGCCATTGGCGGTACATCTGACCGATGTCCAGCTGTTCGGGACCGCCGATATCCGCCACCCGTCCACGGGGGACGCCGGCAGCCAGTTGCGCCAGCCGACCGGCCACCTCGGAGACGGAGATGGTCTGGAACCGCGCTGCCGGCGTCAGCACGACCGGCAGATGTCGTTGGGCGGTGAAGAGCCCCTCGATCAACGAGTGGAATTGGGTGGCCCGTTGCAACGTGAACGGGACGCCGGAGCCCTGCACGATCATTTCGATGGCGAGCCGCTGGTTGTAGTAGGCCAGCGGGATGTCCTCGATGCCGACGATCGAGATGAGCACCACATGTCCGATGCCGGCACGCTGGGCCGCGGCCACCAGATTCCGTGCCAACCTCAAGTCCCGTGCCCCTCCCGTATGGGCGCAATGGATGACCGTATCCACGCCGCGCAGGGCCTCGTCCAGGCCGTCCCCGGTGAAGAGGTCGACCGGGAGCAGGCCTGGGCGCCCTGAGCTGGAGGTACCCACTGCCTCCTGGCCGGCGGCCTCCACCGCGGCAAACGTCTGGGCCCCGAGTTGTCCACCGGCACCGGTGACCAGGATCTTCATCTCTGCCCCTTCCCTGCAGCGTCCGGGGGAGCGCCGGTTCGCGGTTGATCGTGTGACTAGTCTGCCCCGCTACCGCCACGAAGGGTACACCCGAGACCAACGACGACCGGGCGGCTCGGCGTCGGCCAGACTAGGGGCATGACCATCACGAAATCCGTCATTCTCTTCGCCCTGGCGGCCGTCGCCGAAATTGGTGGCGCCTGGCTGATCTGGCAGACCGTGCGCGAGGACCGGGCCTGGTGGCTCGCGGGCCTCGGCATCATGGCCCTGGGAGCCTACGGGTTCGTGGCAACCTTGCAGCCCGAGGCCAATTTCGGCCGCATCCTCGCCGCCTATGGGGGAGTGTTCGTCGCCGGCTCCCTTCTCTGGGGGATGGCCTTCGACGGGTTCCGGCCCGATCGGTGGGACCTCTTGGGCGCCATGATCTGCCTGGCGGGCGTCGCGGTCATCATGTTCGTTCCCCGGCAGGGAAGCTGAATCGGGCCGGGTCTGGGCGGTTTCCACCCTCGGCCCCGGGGATCAGGTGTACCAGGAGGGCTCGGGCAGACGGCCCAGGAGTTCGTATTCACCGACTTCACGCTTCTTATGGGCCACCGGGTCATGCAGTGAGTGGGTGCGGATATTGCGCCAGTAGATGTCCAGACCGACCTTATTCGAGGTCGCCCGCGCCCCGGTCAGCTCGAAGATCCTGTTGGTGGTCTCCAGTGCGACGTCGTTGGCGACCTGTTTCGCTGCCGCGACCCGTACCGCGACCTGGCCGCGCTCGCCGGCGGTGAGCTCCCCGCGCGGGGCATGGAGCAGCCCCGAGAGTTCGGCGTCCACCGCCCCGGCGAGCGCCTGGCCGGCCCAGAGCCGGGACCGGAGTTCGCCATAGGCCTGCAGGATGTAGGGGGCCTCGGTGGCGGAGTCCTTCGGGTCGGATCCGTAGGGCCAGGCCCTGGTCCTCTCGCGGGTGTAGGCGCCCGCGGTGGCCAAGGCCCCCTCGGCGATGCCCAGGTAGATCGCGGTGAAGATCTGCTGGGTCAGTGGCAGGTTCAGCGTGTTGTAGACCAGCGGCTGGAACTGCTGGTCGACGTAGCCGGCCGCTTGATCCCAGCCGACCTCGACCCCGGTGATGCTCACCCCGCCGGATTCGGAGAGGCGCTGGCCCAGGTTGTCCCAGTCACCGGCGAAGACGATGCCTTCCTGCGCCGTCGGGACGATCGCGAAGACGTGGTCGCCCCCGGGCAGCGCGCCTTCGAGGACCACCAGATCCGAGACCCGCGCCCCGGTGGAGAAGGACTTGCGGCCAGTAAAGACGAGGCTCCCGCCCAAGTCCTGGATCGCCAGGTCATGATCGCGCGGGTTGACGGCACCACCGAAGAACAGGTTGCCGGTGGTGTAGAGCTCCTCGACCGCCGCGATCTGCGCGTCCGTCCCCACCAGACGTACGGCCCAAGCCCACAGCAGGTGGTATCCGAGCAATTGGCCGATCGAGGCGTCCCCTGCCGAGACGGCACGAATGGCGCGCAACGCCGTCGTCCACTCCTGGCCCCCACCGCCATGCTCGACGGGACCCAACAGGACGGTCAGCCCCGATTCCTTGAGCAGACGGACCTCCGCCCACGGCGTGGCACCGGCGCGATCGCGTTCGACGGCGTCCAGGGTCAGGATCGCCCCGACCTCCTCGGCGCGAGTGATCCAGGCGGCGGGCGTGGCCGGCGCCGGCCGGCCGGACCAGGGTGAGGCGGCCAGTGCCTCGGTGAGCGTGGTGGTCATGGGTGGTCCCTTCATCGAGGGCGTCATGCGCCCGGTTCAACATCGGTGCACCCCACGCTAGGAACCGGGGCGGCCGCGCAACAGCAGATGACCGGGAGGGACGTCCCGCGACCGATTGCGTCCCGGTATGACACCGAAAAGTCATGGTACGACGGCGGCTCACACAGTTTCTGGATTGGCTCCGCGTCATCTTCGGTCACCGGGCGTCATCCGCTGTCACGGTGCCCCGGCAGGTAACCATCGGGACTAGTTTCGGCCCAAGAGCCACGAACCAACGTCAGGAGCAACCATGATCCAGCAGACCGCCGAACCCACCACCGTGTCCTCCCCGGAACTGGCCGCCCGCTTCCGCCCCATCTTCGGGCGCATCGCCGCGGGCGCCTCGCAACGGGAGAAGGACCACGAGCTGCCTGCCGCCCAGATCCGTGAGCTGGCCGACGCCGGGTTCGGTGCCCTGCGCGTGCCCGTCGAACACGGCGGCCTTGGCGCCTCCCTGCCACAACTCTTCGCGCTGCTGACCGAGCTGGCCGGCGCCGACTCGAACATCGCCCAGGCCCTGCGCGCCCACTTCGCCTTCGTCGAGGACCGCATCCTTGCCGGGCCCGGTCCGGGGCGGGACGTCTGGCTGGATCGGTTCGTGCGGGGGGAACTCGTCGGCAACTCGTGGACCGAAATTGGTGCCGTGGAGGTCGGACAGGTGCAGACCAAGGTCGTCCCTGCTCCGGATCTGGGGCCGGGGAAGTTCCGGGTGAACGGGGCCAAGTTCTACTCCACCGGCAGTATCTTCGCCGACTGGATCGATGTCTACGCCGAACGTACCGACACGTCCACCCGCGTCATCGCCGCGGTCGACGCCCACCAGTCCGGGGTGCGGCACGGCGATGACTGGGATGGCTTCGGACAGCAGACCACCGGCTCGGGATCCTCCACGTTCACCGACGCCGTGGTGACGGAGGAGAATCTCATCGACTTCGGCACCCGGTTCAAATACCAGACGGCCTTCTACCAGGCGGTGCTGCTGGTGGTGCAGGCCGGCAGCATCCGGGCGGCCCAGCGCGAGTTCTCCGACGAGGTCCGCACCCGGACCCGGACCTTCAGCCACGCAGCGGCACCGGTATGGCGCGAGGATCCGCAGATCCTGCAGGTCGTGGGCGAGCTGGCCGCCGCCGGGTTCGCGGGGGAGGCGATCGTCGACAAGGTGGCGGCTGCCCTGCAGGGGGCCCACGACGCGGCTCTCCAGCTGCGGGCCGGGGACATTACCGGCGAACAGGAGGAGCAGGTCAACGACGCCGCCGAACTTGCCTCGGCACAGGGGCAGGTCGCGCTGACACCGCTGTCGGTCAACGCGATTTCACACGCCTTCGACGCCCTGGCCGCCTCGGCGACGTCCACGACGAAGAACCTGGACCGGCACTGGCGCAATGCGCGGACGGCCTCGAACCACAACCCGTACGTCTTCAAGGCCCGCCTGATCGGCGACCTGGCGGTGAACGGGGCCTCCCTGCCCCGAGTCTGGGCCATCGGCGCCTCGGCGAAGGGGTAGGTGACCTCAGGCGAGGTGCTTGGCCATCGTTCGCGACCCGGCAGCCTGCCCGGCATCCTCGTGGGGCCCGTCGATCGTGGCCACCGGGTGGGCGTGCCTGCCGGATTCCTGCCTGGTCGCCACGGCGTCAGTGGAGCCCTGGACGTGGACGACTTCCTGGTTTCGATAGTGACCTGCCAGTGTGAAGACCAGGCCCAGCAAGGCCCAGCCGACCAGGACCAGCCACTCGAAGGAGGTGTTCACCGCCGGGAAATAGGACAGATCCTTCAGCAGGGTCGTCGAGGATCCCGGGACGAACCATTGGCCGATGGCCCCGAACGGTTCGGGCAGGAACTGCGAGGGGGCCGTGGCACCCGAGATCGGGTTGGCCACCAGCATCGTCAATACGGCGCCCACGGGTATGCCCAACGTTCCGAGGAGTGAGTTCAGCCCCACGATCAGTGAGCTGGTTCCCAGCAAGGCCAATCCGGCCGCCACCAGGTTGAGCAGGGCGTTGCCCTGCAACACCCCGTACATCCCCTGCATGAACACGGTGATGATCGCGCCGCCGAGGAGGGCGTAGACCACCAAAGCCGTGAGGCGGCGCCGATTTCCTGTGATCAGCAACGAGACCAGGATCCCGCCGAGCATCCCGCCCAGCGTCAGGGGGAAGGAGGCAAGCGCCAAGCCCGAACCGTTGGAGTCCGCCGAAAGCAGGGGAACGACGTCGGTGAAGGTCACCTGAGGTGCTTCCCGGCCGTTCGCACCGGCGGCTTTGGCCAGCTGCCCCTGCAGCTGCTGGCCGAGCCCCTTCATGAGCTGGGTGACGGCGGTTCCGTTGGCGCCGCCGTCGAGCACTTCGGGGTGGGACCCGAGGATGACGGCACCGAAAGCCTCGCGGTTCTTGACCAGATCGACCGCGTCGGCACGGCTGTCGACCGTCGTGATCTCGAAGACCCCATCGGCTTCCTGCCCGAGAGCATGGGTGACTTGACGGACCTGGGCGTCGGGCCCCGATACGGCCACCGGGATGTTCTGGGGTGATGAGTTCATCCCCGGCCAGGTGAAGGCGAGCAAGAGGATGCCGACGACCGCGGCAGCGGCGACTGCGAGCACGATGACGCGCTGCCATCTGGTGTGTGGGGTCGAGGTGGTGGTGTTGGACATGGGTGCCCCTCGCTAGTAAAAAGAATGAACGTTCTCTATAGTGGGGGTTGTTAGCTTTCCCGTCAAGAACGATCATTCTTTTTGGAGTGGATCATGCCGAAGGTCACCGAGGACTACCGGGCGGCCCGCCGCCTGGAAATCAGCCAAGCAGCGCTGCGCTGCTTCGTTCGAAAGGGCTTCCAGGGCGCTTCGATGGCCGACATTATTGCCGAATCGGGGCTCTCCGCCGGGGCGATCTACGGGCACTTCAAGAGCAAGGACGAATTAATCGAGGCGGCCATCCACGAAGTGGTCGAGCTTCATGAGGGCCTGGTGTCCGAGGCGGACGAGGACGGGGCGCTCCCCTCGCCGCATCAGGTTCTGCGGCGCTTCATTATCGGGTTGACGGGTCGGTTCGAGGACCTGGGCCTGCTGGTCCAGGTCTGGGCCGAAGCGACCACGGATGCCTCGTTCCGGCGGACCGCCGCGGGTGCCGCCGCCGGACTGCAGGCGATCTTCGAACGCTATGCGCTCGCCTGGTTGACCCGACCCGGCTCCATGGTGGAGGGGGATCCGGCGGGACTTTCCCGCCGATACGGCGCCGTCATGCTGGGCGCCTGCCAGGGGTACATCGTCCAGTCGGCGCTGCTGGAGGATTTCGATGCCGAGTCCTACCTGGCCGGGTTGGAGATCCTGCGCCTGCCCTGAATGACCGGGGCTACTCCGGCCCCGACGACGCTTCCTTCAGCTGCCCGTGAAACGGAGTTTCTTGACGTGGGCCTCGGTTTCATTACACACTGATGTGACATACCCCACGAGCCGAGGAGCGGCAATGTTCGCCACCCTGTCAGTTGCCGCCATCATCGCGGAATCCGCACAACGCTTCGGCGACCGCCCGGCCATGACGCTGGCCGGAGAAACCGTGACCTACACGCAGCTGTGGGAGCAGACCCGCACCTACGCCGGTGCCCTGCGTGATCGAGGAGTCGGCCCCGGATCCCGGGTGGCCGTGCTCATCCCCAATGTCATCGACTTCGCCCGCACCTACTATGCGGTGCTGGCCCTTGGCGCGACGGTTGTCCCCGTACACGCGCTGTTGAAACGCCACGAAATCGAATACATCCTCAACGACGCTGAGGCGTCTCTCTTGGTCTGTGCAGCCCCGCTGTTGGGGGAAGGCGCGAAGGCTGCCACGGCAGCCGACGTCGATCTAGTAACTGTCTTGGCCCCGGAAGGTGAGGGTCCTGACCGCCTCGAGGACCTGGCTGGCCAGGCAACCCCCATCGACACCTACCTGCCGATGCGCCCCGACGATACTGCGACGATCCTCTACACCTCGGGCACCACCGGCAAATCCAAGGGGGCGCTGGGCTGCCACTTCGCCCTCCTGGAGCAGGTCAACGTGCTGCTGACCAGCACCTTCGACTACCGCGAGGGCGACCGGGTCTTCGGTGGACTACCCCTGTTCCACACCTTCGGGCAGACAGTGGTGCTCAACGCGGGACTCCGTGCCGGAGCGGAAATCATGTTGCTGCCCAAATTCACCCCCGCCGCCGCCCTGGATCTGTTGCTCGATCAGGACGTCGATATTTTCTGCGGGGTGCCCACCATGTATATGGGACTGCTGCAGGCCCACCGGGATCGACCGGAGAAGCCGACCAAACTGCGTTACGCAGTGTCCGGCGGCTCGGCACTACCGGTGGCCGCGCTCCACGACTTCGAAAAGGGGTTCGGTGCCCCGGTCCATGAGGGCTGGGGGCTGACCGAGACCTCACCGGTGGCCGCCTTCAACCACGTGGGCGACGTGCCGGTTCCCGGCAGTGTCGGCAAGGCCATCTGGGGTGTGGATATCGAGGTCGCCCGTCCCGAGGTGGCCGAATCGATCGAATTCCTGCCCCGCGGAGAGCTGGGCGAGTTCGTGGTCCGCGGACACAACCTCTTTTCCGGCTACCTCAACCGCCCCGAGGCCACCGCCGAAGCGGTCGTCGACGGCTGGTTCCGTACCGGAGACTTGGGCACCAAGGACGACGACGGCATCCTGCGGATCATGGACCGCAAGAAGGAAATGATCCTGCGCAACGGCTACAACGTGTATCCACGCGAGGTGGAGGAGTTCCTGATGGAACATCCTGACATCGACAGCGTTGCCGTCTTCGGCGTGGAGGATGCAACCCACGGCCAGGAGGTCGCGGCAGCGGTCTCGTTGGTCCCGGGTAGCAAGCTCACCGCAGATGACATTCGTGCCTATGCCAAGGATGGGGTGGCTGCCTATAAGTACCCGCGGATCGTGCAGATCGTCACCGAGTTCCCGGTCGGACCCAGCGGCAAGATCCTCAAACGCGAACTCGTCGCCCAATACTCCAAGGAGTAGCCCCGATGGTCGTCCGGGGCGCTGGGGGCCCCGCACGGCCGTGACGGCTGGGCACTTAGTTACCTGGTGGGGCCATGAAAGTGAAGAGCAAACGCGATAGTTGCCGTCGATCCGTTTTCACAACGGCTCCTTCGGACAGCCAGTTGCCGATATCTCTCAAAAAGGGCTCCGGCGTGTGAAGAGCCGGCTTATCCCCCGCCTGTCGATTGTTGGTCCGGATGACTCCTCCGTCTCGGCTGTGGAGGATGTACCAACCCCGGACCTCCAGTTTGGGGAAATGGTGCTGGTAGGTGGCAACCGTCGTCGGAAAACTGGTGGCCACCATTTGGGGTTGCTCGTGGGGACGGGCATGGAGCAGGGAGTGCCCCAACCAGTAGTAGTCGCCACGTGGCCAATTTTTGGAATCGACGAGGGCCAGCCGGTTGCCGCAGAGTACGGCTTGGATAACGTCAGACGTGGCGCCACCGGGGGAACCCAAGCCGTGAATGATCTTAGTCCCGGGAATTTTGATCAGCGTTCCCATTAGTTGGCCGGTCATGATTTTGCTGAGCGCTACGGCGCTAATGTTTCGCTGGTTGTTGTGGCCGTGTGCGGCAGCTGTCCCGCCGTCAGGATTGCCCCAGGTATCGAACACCTTGAAATCTTTGGTGGGGAGCATCTGACTGGCTTTCAGATTTCTTCTCGAGGAACTGGCATGGAACAGCTCAACCGTGAGGATGAAGAGCACGAGCCAAGCTGCTGGCATCAGCCAACCGGGCCCGGGCTCGCTATAAGCGATATACCACGTTGCCGCAGCGCCGAGGAGCAAACCGATGATGTAGCGCACCAGGCCGAGATGATGACGGGCGCGTGCATAACCGAAGAATAATGTGATGGCGGGAAGCACCGCCACGAAGATCAGAACGTCGGTAACCCAATTATCTGAGCGTGAAGTCTCGAAGGCGCTGATGAGCGCAGGGATGATGTAGAGCAAACTCAGCATGGAGAAAGCCAACCAGGCAAAGAACCGTTGGCTCCGCTTGAAGATCTTCGGCCAGGTGATTCCCGGAGCGGGCTTTTTGGGTCCCGAGTACTCCTTTCGGAACCATTCCATGGAATTGAGATCGATGGATTCGCGGTCGAATACGTTGTAGCCAGCGAGTCGGGATGGATCCTCGTTTGCAAAATCGGGGACAGCGGACTTCGCGTCCGGTGTCTTCTGGCGAGTGGTGGGGGAGACGTCTTGCTCTTGACCCCAGCCGACATCTGGCTCGCGCTCCGGTTCAGTTGGAGAGTCCGCTTTACTATTCTCCGCGTCGTTTTGGGAACGCATGCGCGCGAGCGCGCGGTCGAAATCTGCCCGTTCCTGTGGGTTGCTGAGTACCCGGAACGCCTCGTTGACCGAGGCAGCCATGGCAACGTCACCGTTGGCACCCGAGTCGGGATGCACTTCCTTCATCCAGGCGCGGTGGGTCGCCTTGATGACGTGGAGTGGTGCTTGGTCCGCAACGCCAAGCACCTCATAGTGATTTTGAAAACTCATGCGATTCCCCGTCCGGTGGAAGACGGGAGGCTTGCCTCATTTTTGCGTGGGGCCAACCGGTACTGCAGCTGCTGCACTTGCCAGTGACGAGAACCATGCTGGCGCGAAGCCTGGATGGCGACTGCTGTATCTTCGGACATTCGCAGGGCTGAAACGCTGTGCCGGCTGACGTCCCCCTCCGGGGAGGAATGGCGGACGGCTTGGCATTGGAAAAAGGTAGGGCTTGGAACCAGGTCCGTCAGTCCCTTACGGACTGCGTGGGGCAGGTACTGCAGTTGACCATGTGCTTCGGCATAGACTGCTTCGGATGAGGGCACGTCGGCGCTGGTAGAGGCGGCCCCGGTGCTTCGTGAATCGAACTGCATATTCTCGGAATCGTCGATCACATCACCAGTGCGCTCCTTGGCAGTGCCTTCTATCGCATATTCGTCAATGCTGGAAATAGCCCATGGCCCTTGTGGTCGGAAACGACCGTCTGGCGATGGGGCTACTTCACGTTCAGAGGTGACGACGAGGATGCGTTGAAGTTGGGCCTGCCAGCCGGTGCGCCGGAGGAAGTGCCGGCCACTTTTCTTGCTGCGCCGTACTTTTCCATCGCTGCTGGCAGCGTTGATGACGACCGCCCCACCCCCGGGCGAAGGGCGTGCTTTGAGATCTTCGAAGGAGATGACCGTACCGCTCCAGCTGCCTTCAGAGACATCGGCTCCCTTGCTCCCGGCTTCGGGCCGTCGCGCTGGCGACTTGGACCCTTGTGACGCGTACGCGGATATTTCACCCATGGGATCCCCCACTATCGACTTTTGAGACTATGGCGATCGTACTCATCCGGGTATGAGGGATACAAAGCAGACGGGATCGTATCGATGGGGCCGTCGCTGTCCGAGCGCTGCTCGACTACGACGAAGCGTATGGACTGGTCGGCGCGGGTGGCACCCGCGCGCGGTCACCGGTCCCACTGTGGTTTTCTGGCCAGTCGTGCGCGCCGGATTCGGGCCAGCAGGCCCAGAACAAGACTCATCGGAGGGGCGGCCAACCGGCCCCGGACCTCCTCCAAGGCGGCCTGCTGCAAGGCCTCGGAGTAGGTCGGATACGGGTGGATGGTTCCGGCGATATCTGCCGCGCCCAGTTTGGCCCGTACCGCCAGCGTGAGTTCGCTCAGTTGGTCCCCGGCCCGTGGTCCCACGATCGTGCCGCCGACGAGTTTGCCCTTCCGGTCCACCACGATCCGGGTATAGCCCTGCGTCCGGCCCGCGGTGATGGCCCGATCCAGCTCGTCATGCCAGCGCGTGTGCACGCGGTCCCCCGGTTTGGACGCGGTGATGCGCCCGACGGCGGCGACTTCAGGAGAAGTGAAAGTGACCCGCGGAACGGCGCTGGGGATCCGGCGGCGTAGACCGAGTGCCGCGTTGGAGGCGGCCACGCTTCCGTGGGTTCCTGCCACATGGGTGAACTGTTCGTGGGTCGTCACATCACCCGCTGCGCGGACGGACGGGTTCGACGTGCGCAGGGTCCCGTCGGTGACGATGCATCCCTGCCCATCCAGTTCGACACCGAGGTGCTCCAACCCCAGCCCACGGGTCCGCGGCCTACGCCCGGTGGCCAGAAGGACCAGATCGGCGTCGACTTCCTCCCCGGTGTCCAGCAGCAGCCGGGCCCCACCTGCTGCACGGGTGGCTTCGGTGATACCGATGTTCTCCAGGATCCGCAGGCCGTCCGCTTCCAGGCTCCGGCGCAGGATGTCCGCCGCATCCTGGTCTTCCTTGGGCAACAGGCGGGAACGGACCACCAGGGTCACCTTCGATCCCAGCCGGGCGAAGGCCTGACCGATTTCGCAGCCGACTGGTCCGCCTCCGATGATGACCAGGCGGTCCGGTAGTTCGGTGAGGTCCCAGATCCCCTCCGATGTCACGGTCAAGGCCGGGTCCAGGCCCGGGATATGGGGGACGGAGGGAGTGCTGCCGGTGGCCAGGAGCCCCTGCCGGAAACGGATGGTGCGCCCCTCGACTTCGGCCACGCCCGGCCCCCGGAAGCGGAGTGTTCCCTGGAGGACCTCGACCCCGGCGGCGCGCAACGCCTGGGGCGAATCCATGGGTTCAATGGTCCTGATTGCAGCGGCGATGTGCTCCCGTACCGTCGAGAACTCCAGTGCTTCTCCGGCGGCTTGTTGGCTGGCGATCGATGCTTTTGCTGCCGTGAGCAGCGTCTTCGAGGGGACGCAGCCGAAATACAGGCAGTCTCCACCGGTGCGTTCCTGTTCCACCAGCAGTGTCTGGACGCCGAATTCGGCGGCTGTCATGGCGCCGACCATTCCCGCTGCCCCACCGCCGACCACCAGGAATTCGACGGTCCGGTCCCGAGCTGTCATGTCTGGCCTTCCGCTTGCTGCGTTTCTTCGAATGCTACGACCGGGACATGCCCGCGGCTATGGGGTGGCTTGTTGGTTGCCGCCTCCGGAGGCCTGCAGCTCGTCGAGACGCGCGAGCTTGATTTCACGGATCAGCCGCAAGGTCGGTTTCAACGCGAAGCAGAGGGAACCGATCAGGAAGAGCCAGGTGGCGAAGAACGTGGTCGACTCCGAGAAGAAGAAGATGCTGCCGACGATGAACAGGAGCGCGGCCAGGAAATCGACGCTGGTGTAGGCGATCTCGTACCGGGCCGTGAGTCGGCTGTGTTCCCGGCTTTGGTGTTGGTGGTCGCGGGTGAAAAGCATGGGGACCCCTGATTCGTGGTTGGTTTCGGCCGGGGCGGTCGGTCCTGGTCATTATCCACCCGATGCTCCGGGGTCGTGCCCTGTTGATCCGTGGGGACGAAGGGGAATCCTTCCGGCGCGGATCTGTAGATGGCCCCCACGGGCCTGGTCGGGGACGACGTCGGTGCATTGCTCCTCCACGGCGGTCCAGGGGTGGGCGGTGATATCGGAACCACCGAGCCGGCAGGCGGCTTCCGCCAGCCAGCCCAGCGCACGGGCCGCCCCGAGAGGGCGCTGCATATCAACGACGCAGATGGTCCCGCCGGGTACCAACGTCGAGCACACGTGGTCGAAGGCCGTGTGCCAGTGAGGCATCAGCGATAAGGAATAGGTGGCCAGGGCCTTCGCCGAATGCGGGCGGGCCCCCTGCTGGCGCAGCGTTGAGGACAGCTCGGCGGCGGTCATGGTTTGGGCATCAGCCTGGATCAGCGCCACGTTGGTCCACCCCCGGGCTTGCACTCTGCGACGTGCCTGCCGGAGCATCGCCGCGCTGCTGTCGATGCCCACGATGCGTCCGGTCTTCCCGATCCCGGCCTGCAATGAGGCGAAGTTCAATCCGGTGCCGCAACCGATATCGAGGATCTGATCGCCCGGCGCCGGTTGCAGGGCACGGATTCCGCGGACCCGACCGGCCCGGTAGACCGGCCATTCCCCGGAGAGGGCGTCGTAGAACGGGGCGAACCTGGTGTATTTGTCCGGCATATCAGCTCGTCGCGTCAGGGGATGCGGGCGACGGGTGGCCAGCCCGGCCGGAGAGGGCAGGGCAATGCTCGAAGACCAGAGAGAGGATCCACGAGACCTCGGTCCCCATCGCGGGGCAGTCCCGACGCATCCTGCGCCAGGCATCCACGTAGACATCGTGAAGAACTGATTGGGCCCGCAGCGGATCACCGAGGATGTGGCAGGCCAAGCCGTAGGCCCGCCGGCACGTCAGTTCATAGAAGGCCTCCATCGCCCCGGTGCCGCCGTTGGCCAACCGCCGAACCAGATCGGTCTCCGTCGTTCCCTCCGCAGGGGAAGGAGTCCGGTCTTGAGGAGCATCAGGCATCGAAGCCACCATGAGCAGGGCCCCCTGACGTGAATATGTCCTGCACGCTTCCCCCCGGATGATGACTACCTGTGCTCCACACTAACGCCAGTCGTAAGATTTTCTAGTAACTTTTCAGAAAAGAAGTAGGTTGATTTCCTGGACCGCCGATGCTGCCAGGCTGCCGGCGGGAGGCGATAGCATCAGAACCATGGAAAATCCCAGCGCAGTTCTTCGTGGCATTCGCGACGTCGTCATCGAGGACCGGCCGGTTCCGGTCCCGGGCCATGGTCAGGTCCTGGTCGCGGTGAAGGCCACCGGCATCTGCGGCTCGGATATCCATTACTACGAGCAGGGCCGGATCGGGGATTTCGTGTTGGAGGCCCCGATGGTGATCGGTCATGAGTCGGCGGGCCTCATCAATGCCGTCGGCTCGGGGGTCGATCCGTCGAGGGTGGGCGAGCAGGTCGCCTTGGAGCCAGGGGTGCCCTGCCGGCGCTGTCTCCAGTGCCGGTCTGGACGCTATAACCTGTGCCCCGACGTCGTCTTCTTCGCGACCCCACCGGTGGACGGTTCCATTTCCAGGTACGTGGTGATCGACGCCGATTTCGCCCACCGGGCTCCGGAGGAAATCTCTCTCGAGCAGGCGGCCCTGGCCGAGCCCGTCTCGGTGGGGGTGTGGGCTGCCCGCAAGGCCTCCATCACCGCGGGGGATCGGGTGCTGGTCGCCGGGGCGGGACCGATCGGCCTGCTCGCGGCGCAGGTCGCCCGCGCCCAGGGGGCGGATGGGGTGACCGTGACGGACGTGAACGAGTATCGACTGTCGGTGGCCAGCGCGATGGGGCTGGAGGCGGTGCGGGCCGGGGAGGAACCGCCCGGGGACTTCACCGTTCTGCTGGAATGCTCCGGCGCTGGAGCCGCACTGGATCACGGACTCCGCGCGCTGGCTCCCGCCGGACGGGCCGTGCTGGTCGGGATGGGTGCCGACGAGGTTTCCGTGAGCGTGCCGCTCATCCAGGGCCGGGAGCTGACCATCAGCGGGGTCTTCAGGTATGCGAACACCTATCCGACGGCTTTGGGGCTCATCGCCTCCGGTGCCGTCGATGTGGAGGCCGTGATCACCCACCGTTTCGCTCTGGAGGAGACGGAATCCGCGCTGACGCTGGCCGCGCGGGAACCGGATTCCCTCAAGGCAGTGGTGCTGAACTAGCGACTTCCAGGGGCGCTGGGCCACAAGAGGCCAGCCACCACCCCGTGTCGGGGCGTGGCTGGCGTCGTGATCCGTTGACCTGATCCGGCTAGTCTGCGGCGGGCAGGACGAAGGCGGAGTCGACCGTGATGGTGACCTGATCTCCGACCAGGACTCCGCCGGCCTCGAGCGCTGCGTTCCAGGTCATCCCGAAGGCCTTGCGAGAGATCCGGGTGGTGGCCGAAAACCCGGCCCGGGTGGTGCCGAAGGGGTCGACGGCGACGCCGCCAAATTCCACAGCGAGCTCGATGGGCAAGGTCGTTTCCTTGATGGTCAATTCACCGGAGAGGGTGAATTCCTCCGTGGAGCCCTGCGCTCCGGTGGAAACGAACGTCATCTCGGGAAACCCCTCGACGTCGAAGAAGTCAGCGCCCTTGACGTGTCCATCGCGATTGGGGTCCTTGGAATCGAAGGAGTCGGTCTTGATGGAGGCCCTCACGGTGGAGGAAGCGAGGGAATCGTGGACTTCCAAGGTGGCGTCGGCGTCGGTGAACGACCCGCGAACCTTGCTGATGCCGGCATGCCGAACACTGAATCCGATGTCCGTGTGTGCGGTGTCGAGCTGCCAGATGCCGGGGGTCAAGGTTGCTGCCATGTCTGTCTCCTGAGGGGTGTCGATCAAGCAAATTTTGTATGCGTATGCATCTATCGTGAACGAATATAGTTGATGCGTCAAGTTAATATGTGTTTGATTCCCCAGGTCGGCCTCCGGGAGCGTGTCCGACGGGCGGCAGGGCAAAAACCTACCCGGTGGTAAGGTCGGAGGATTCACGGTGCGGATTCCACGCACCCACCGTCCGTAAGAACCGCAGCGGAACTTCAGCGCGGCAGGCGGTATGACAGACGACTGAAGCCGTGCGTCGAGGTGTACTACCGGTTCTCCGGGACTCCGTGCGGCCCAGCTGATGCAGGGGCCGAAGAGGCCGGAAGGATGGATTTTCGTGGCACAACGCGTGGCAATTATTGGGGCCGGACCCAGCGGCATGGCACAACTGCGCGCCTTCGAGGCAGCACGGCAGGCAGGTAAGGACGTCCCGGAGGTCGTCTGCTACGAAAAGCAGGACGACTGGGGCGGGCAATGGAACTACAACTGGCGCACCGGGATCGATGAGTTCGGCGAGCCGGTGCACTCGAGCATGTACCGCAACCTCTGGTCCAATGGCCCCAAGGAAGCGCTGGAATTCAGCGACTACAGCTTCGACGAACATTTCGGCCGCCCGATTTCCTCCTACCCACCACGACCGGTGCTGTGGGACTACATCGACGGGCGGATGGCCCAGTCCGGGCTCAAGGAGCAGGTCAACTTCTGCCATGCGGTGCGGTGGGTCCACTATAGCGAGCAGTCGCAGAAGTTCACGGTGGTCGTGGATGACCTGTCCGCAGGCACCAGCAAGACCGAGGAATTCGACCACGTCGTCGTCGGTTCCGGACACTTCAGTTTCCCCAACGTCCCCGACTTCGCAGGCATCGAGACCTTCCACGGGACCTTGCACCACGCCCACGACTTCCGCGGTGCCGAGAAGCTGGCCGATCAGGACGTCCTGCTGATCGGCGCCAGCTATTCAGCCGAGGACATCGGCGTCCAGGCCTTCAAGATGGGTGCACGTTCGGTGACGCTGAGCTACCGCAGCGGCCCCATGGGCTACGACTGGCCCACCGGCATGCAGGAAGTACCGCTGATCGATCGGTTCGAGGGCCAGATCGTCCACTTCGTCGACGGCACCTCCCTGCACGTTGACGCAGTGATCCTGTGCACCGGCTATCTGCATAAGTACCCGTTCCTTCCTGCCGACGTGGCGCTGAATTCGCCCAATAACGTCTACCCGGACGGCCTGTACCGCGGCGTCGTCTCCGACGTCAACGAGAAGCTCTTCTACCTCGGTGCCCAGGACCAGTGGTTCACCTTCAACATGTTCGACGCCCAGGCCTGGTATGTGCGTGATGTGATCCTCGGGGAAGCCCAGCTGCCCTCGGCCCAGGAGCGCACCGAGCATATGCGCCGCTGGCGTGAGAGCTTCCTGGCCATCGACGGCGATGCCGATGAAGTACGGTTCCAGGCCGACTACATCCGTGACCTGCTCGAGGCCACCGACTACCCGCCCTTCGACGTCGATGAGGTCGTGGAGATCTTCCTGGCCTGGAAGGAAGATAAGCAGAAGAACATCCTGACCTACCGGGACAAGACCTACAGGTCGGTGAAGACCGGAACGATGGCGGCCACGCACCATACCCCGTGGCTGCGCGAATTGGATGACAGTCTGGAACGCTATCTTTCGACCCCTGAAGTCGACCCCCTGGAGGAGATGGTGGACGGCGAGGTCCAGGAGGCGGGCCGGTAGTACTTCCCGGGCCGGCACCGGAACGCTGCGCTGGTATCCACCCCAGGAACCCGGAAAGACAAGACACCCGAGGTGTTCCACGGCAGAGTGGAGGTTAGCGACCACCACGCGTCCTCACCACGAGCGGCGCACGCAGCAAAGGAGCAGCCCATGAGTACGCAGCCGGCCCCCCAGCCATTGACCTACCAGGACCTCATGGGGCGGATCTCCGCACCGGGGGAGGGGCGGAGCATCACCGACCCGGCGACAGGGCAGGAAGTCGGGCGGTCCCCGGCGGGGACCGTCGCCGACCTGAACGCCGCCGTCGCCGTAGCCAGGTCGGCTCAGCCGGGGTGGGGTGCCCGCTCCCACGGCGAGCGCAGCGGATACCTCAACGCTGCCGCCGACGCGGTGGAGGCTTCCGCCGAGGCGTTGGCCGAACTACTCTCCCGCGAACAGGGCAAGCCGCTGAACGGGCCCAACGCCCGCTTCGAAGTGGGGGCCTGCTCGGCCTGGCTGCGGGCGGCAGCCGCTTTCGAACTCGAACCCGAGGTCGTGGTGGACGACGGTGAAACCCATGCCGTGGTGCACTACCGTCCACTGGGGGTCGTGGGGGCCATCGGCCCGTGGAACTGGCCGATGATGATCTCCGTCTGGCAGATCGCCCCGTCACTGCGCATGGGCAATACGGTGGTCCTCAAACCCAGCGAATACACCCCGCTATCGGTGCTGGGCCTGGCAGCCGTGCTGAACCAGGTGCTGCCCGAGGGGCTGCTGCAGGTCATCCCCGGGGGCCGCGACGTCGGGGAGGCACTGTCGGGGCATGCGGATGTCGACAAGATCATGTTCACCGGCTCCACCGCCACCGGAAAGGCGATCATCCGCTCCTCCGCCGATACGGTGAAGCGCCTGACCCTTGAACTGGGCGGCAACGACGCGGGGATCGTGCTCGACGACGTCGACCCCCAGGCCATTGCCGAGGACCTGTTCTGGGGCGCCTTCATCAACACCGGGCAAACCTGCGCGGCCATGAAACGGCTCTACGTTCCGGAGGCCATCTACGAACAGGTCTGCGATGCCCTGGTCGAGGTCGCTGCCAAGATGCCCATGGGTGTGGGGCTGGACGAGAACAACGTCCTGGGGCCCCTACAGAACCAGGCTCAATACGACGTCGTGGCCCGGCTCGTCGACGCGGCGAAGGCCTCGGGGGCCCGGGTGCTCATCGGTGGGGAACCGGAATCCGGTCAGCCCGGGTACTTCTACCCGACGACCCTGATCGCCGACATCGACAACGCCAACCCGCTGGTGGCCGAAGAACAGTTCGGCCCGGCCCTGCCGATCATCCGCTACTCCACGATCGAGGAAGCCGTCGAGATGGCCAATGGCCTGGACGTGGGCCTGGGGGCCTCCGTCTGGTCGGCCGACCCGGCACGGGCCCGGGAGGTCGCCGCCCGGATCGAGGCCGGCACCGTATGGATCAACAAGCACGGTGCCGTGGACCCACGGATCCCCTTCGGCGGGGTCAAGCAGTCCGGCTACGGACTCGAATTCGGTGTTGCCGGGCTCAAGGCCCTAGGCGTCCCGCAGGTCATTGCCGGCTGACCCGTCGGCACGGGACGTTTCCCGTGTCAGCTTCGCCGCCGGCGTGAGGTCCAGGCCAGATAACCACCCAGGGCGCCTACTCCTCCCACGCCGGCGGTGAAAAGGGCTTGTGGCCACCGGTGCCAGCGGGTCGGCTGGCTGCCGACGAGTCCGCCGACAGCGGTGATCAGCGCCGCGGTGACCAGCCCGGCCACGATGCGGTTTCCGGTATGGTCCAACCGGTCCATGAGCTCATCGAGTTCCTCGGTGCGGATGCGCACGTCCACGCCTCCACTTTCCAAAATCTCGGTGGCCCGGCGGATCAGCTCGGGGGCTTCGGCCCCCAGGTTCATGGCCTCCGAGGCGATGAGCTTGAGATGTTCGGCGACGGCACCGGGGGAAACCGAAGCCAGCATCAGCCGCCGCGCATAGGGGGAGACCTCGGAGAGCAGATCGAAGGACGGGTCGACCTCCTGGCCCAACCCCTCGGCCATGGCCAGCATCTTGATGAGCAAGGCGGTATCGGGTGGGAGCCGGAGCTGGTGGCGACGCAACATGGCGACCACGTCATTGACGATGAGCGTCAGCGGGACCTCCGCTAACGGTTGATCGGCATAGCGGTCCAACAGCTGGGCCAGGTGGGCCTGGAGTTCGGCCCGCCGGCTCGTCTGCCCGGCCCCGCACAGCCGCAACAGGGCCGTGGTCATCCGGTGGGGGTCCCGGAGGACGATGGCTTGCAGCAGCTTCACGAGTTGGCGTTTCAGCTCGTCGCTGACGTGTCCGACCATGCCGAAGTCGATGATGCCGAACCGTCCGTCGCCCTCGACGAAGAAGTTCCCCGGATGCGGATCGGCATGAAAGAAACCGTGTTCGAAAACCATCCGCAGCAGCACGTTGCACGCCCGGGACGCCACCTCGGAGGGGTCCAGGCCTGCGGCATGCAGGCCCTGCACATCGGTGATTTTCAGCCCGCGCATCCGCTGAAGTGTCAACACCCGCGACGTCGTCGTACTCCAGAAGACCTCGGGGATATGGACCTTCTCATCGGTGGCGAAGTCCTTGGCGAACCGTTCGGCGTTGCGGCCTTCCGCCAGATAGTCCAGTTCCCCGCGCAACGTCCGGGCAAACTCGTCGACGGTATCTGCCAGCCGCAATCCCCGGGCCGTGGCCGAAGCCTGTTCGGCCAGCTTGGCGATCTCTGCCATGATCTCCAGGTCGTTGTTGACCTGTTCCACGATTCCGGGGCGGCGCACCTTGACCACCACGTCACGTCCCTGGACCGTGGCCACATGGGCCTGACCGATGGAACCGGTGGCCAGTGGGGTGGGATCCATGGTGGACAGAAGTTTCGCGGCTTCGGGACCCAGCTCGGCCTCGATCACTGCCCGGATCTCGGTGAAGGGCACTGAAGGGGTTCCGTCCTGGAGTTGAGCCAGTTCGGCCACGTACTCGGCAGGCAACAAATCAGAGCGGGTGGAAAGAACCTGCCCGAACTTCACATAGACGGCCCCCAGATCCTCCAGGGCGAGGCGGAGTCGTTGGGGGAGGCCCTGGTCCTTTCCCTGGCCGGCGGGGAACCGGGCCGCCGGACCCAGGATGCGGGCATCCACCCCGAGGGCGGCGAGCAGGAAGCCCAAACCGTGCCGGCTGAAGGTCTCGGCAATATCGCGGAAGCGTTCGCGGCGACCGGTCATGGCATGCCACATCGTAAGCAGGTTCCCATGTCGGTCATGCTATCGTCCCGTGCAACCACCCCAACCATCCAGGAGCGTCATGGCCACCCCGCATATCTCAGCAGAACCCGGCGACTTCGCACCCCATGTGCTGATGCCCGGGGATCCGCGACGCGCCCAGCGCATCGCCGAAACCTTCTTGGAGAACCCGAGACTGGTGACCGAGGTCCGCGGCATCCAGGGGTATACCGGAACCGTCGACGGCCAGCCGGTATCGGTGATGGCCTCGGGGATGGGCAGTCCCTCGATCAGCATCTACGCGACCGAACTGGCCAGGTTCTATGGGGTGAAGCGGATCATCAGGGTCGGCACCATGGGCAGCATGCAACCGCAGCTGAAGGTCGGAGACGTGGTGGCTGCCGCAGCAGCCCACACCACCTCGGCGATGACCGCCGTCAGTTTCCCCGGCGTGCATATGAGCCATACCCCCGATTTCGGGTTGTTGCGCGCCGCCGTCGCCCACGGAGAAGACAGCGGGAAGAGGGTCCACGTCGGTTCCGTGCTGACCAGCGACGACTTCTACAACGGCGATCCCGAGGCCATGGCCCGACTCGCCGACGCCGGAACCCTGGCGGTGGAGATGGAAGCTGCCGCCCTGTATGCGGTGGGCATGCGCGAGGGCATCGAGACCCTGATGCTGGGCACCGTTTCCGACGGCAGCCCCGGTTCTTCCGACCTCACCGCGCAGGAACGTGAGGAGACCTTCACCGAGATGGTGGGGTTCGCGCTGGCGGCCTTGCGCTCCTGAGGTCCGCGCCGGCCCGCGTGGTGCTCTGGGCAGAACAGGCCGTATCGGAGATAGTGGGCGGACGGGACCGAACCATCCCGTCCGTGCCAGCAGGAGGACCGTGATGACAACGCCGTCAAACGAACCAGACACCCGACCGAACGAAGCCCCTCGAGACACCGCAGAGGACGACGAACAGGCGCCCGGGCTCCGCGAACCCGCCGAAAGCCCGGCCATCTTGATGCGCAAACGGATCGGGCTGTTCGCCGGGCCGGTCCTGGCCGTCGTCGTTTTCTTCCTCCTGCCCGGTGACCTGGCCCAACCGGCACGGCTGACGGCAGCGGTGGCGACCGTGATGGCGCTGTGGTGGATGACCGAGGCGATCCCGTTGGCTGCCACCGCGCTGCTTCCGCTCGTCTTATTCCCCGTGCTTAACATCGCCGGCATGGCGGATGCGGCCACACCCTATGCGAATCCGATCATCTTCTTGTTCATGGGTGGATTCATGTTGGCGTTGGCTTTGCAGCGGTGGAACCTGCACCGGCGGATCGCGCTGGCCACCGTATTGCTGGTGGGCACCAAACCCCGCCAACTGATCGGCGGGTTCATGATCGCCACCGGGTTCATGAGCATGTGGGTTTCCAACACGGCCACGGCGGTCATGATGCTGCCCATCGGTATGTCGGTGCTGGCCTTGACCGCACGGATGAGCGAGGACCAGAAGGTCCCGCCGAAATTCGGGATCGCCCTGATGCTCGGCATCGCCTACTCCGCCTCCATCGGCTCGCTGGGAACCATCATCGGCACCCCACCGAACGCCCTGATGGTCGGCTACCTGCAGCAGGCCCACGACATCAACATCGGCTTCGGCCAGTGGATGCTGGTGGGCGTTCCCATGTCGGTCGTCTTCATGGTCATGGCCTGGTACCTGCTCACCTTCGTGATCTTCAAGCCCGAGATCACCGAGATCCCGGGCGGACGCAAGCTCATCTCCGATGAGTACCGGAAGCTGGGCCGGATGAACGTCGGCGAGAAACTGGTGCTGGTGATCTTCGTGCTCGCCGCCGCCTCCTGGATCACCGTCCCGCTGCTGTGGCCCGATACCTCCATCGAGGACGCCGTGATCGCGATGTGCGTCGCCGTGGCCCTGTTCATCATCCCGGCCAATCCGCGCAAGGGCGTCCCGCTGCTGAACTGGGGCGCCGCGAAGGAACTTCCGTGGGACATCCTGTTGCTCTTCGGTGGCGGGCTGGCACTGTCGGCACAATTCACCGAAACGGGCCTGAGCAAATGGGTCGGGGAACAGGTGGACGGCCTGGGTTTCCTGCCCGTGGTGATCCTGATCGCCGCCGTGGCACTCATTGTGCTGGGCCTGACGGAACTGACCAGCAACACCGCCACCGCGGCCGCCTTCCTGCCACTGATCGGAGGGGTCGCCGTCGGCCTGGGGCTGGACCCGATGCTCCTGGTGATTCCCGTAGCCATTGCCGCAACCTGCGCCTTCATGCTGCCGGTGGCCACCCCACCGAACGCCATCGCCTACTCCAGTGGCTACGTCGAGATCTCCGACATGCTCAAGGCGGGCATCTGGCTGAACCTCATCTCCCTGGTCCTCACCACGCTGACCACCATGACCCTGGCGGTCTGGGTGTTCAACATCGTCTACTAGCGTCCGGGGCCCGAAGGATAGGGTGAAGCGATGAGTTCCACTGACTTCACCATTGCCTTGCGCTGGTCCGACCAAGACGCCAACGGCCACCTGAACCACGCGCGTATCGTCACGCTCATGGAGGAAGCCCGGGTGCGGTGGACCCGCATTGAGGACGGGTTTGCCCAGCTCCTGCTCGGTGTTGTCGTCGCATCGATGACCGTGGACTACCTGGCCCAGGCCGAATACATCCCGTCGATGACCATCAGTCTGGGCATCGAACGCATCGGGACGAAGTCCTTCACCCTGCGCCATACGGGCATCCAACAGGGGACGACGGTCTTCGTGGGCACCACGGTCATCGTCCCACTGGCGGAGGACCGTACCGGGGCACGTGCGCTGAGCGCTGAAGAGCGCAAAGCGTTGGAACGCCACCGGCTGCAGGACCCGACGAGCTGACCTGCCAGCGGCACTCGTCGTCCGCGGGAAGCCCGGAGATTTCACGCTGTCCCCGGACGGCGGCATCCCAGCGCCCCAGCGGTGGTAAAGTCGAGGGAGATTTGCTTCTGCCGCCCGTGGGTCGCTGAAGCCCTTGATTTTCCCGGTTCGCTCCGGCGTCGACTATTCACTTGACGCTGCCGGCCGGATACCGCAGAAACCACAACAGCACAGAGAACGGACACTCTTGAGAAAAAAGCAGCACCAGACACCGCCCGCCCTCGCCAAGGGAGCCCTGCGGGTCATGCCCCTGGGTGGCCTCGGCGAGATCGGCCGCAACATGACCGTCTTCGAATACGGCGGCAAGTTGCTCATTGTCGACTGTGGTGTCCTCTTCCCCGAGGAACAACACCCCGGCGTCGACGTGATCCTGCCGGACTTCTCGGCGATCCGTGACCGTCTGGACGATGTGGTGGGCCTCGTGCTCACCCACGGCCACGAAGACCATATCGGTGGCATCCCGTACCTGCTGCGCGAACGCGCAGACATCCCACTGATCTCCGCACGCTTGACGCTGGCCTTCGTGAAGACCAAGCTGCAGGAACACCGGATCAAGCCCAACGTGGTCCAGGTCAAGGAAGGCGAACGCAAGAAGTTCGGGCCCTTCGACCTCGAATTCCTGGCCGTCAACCACTCCATCCCCGATGGCCTGGCCGTGGCGATCCGCACCGGTGCCGGCACCGTGCTGGCCACGGGCGACTTCAAGATGGACCAGTTCCCGCTGGACCGCCGCATCACCGACCTGGCCGGCTTCGCCCGTCTGGGGGAGGAAGGCGTGGACCTGTTCCTGCCGGACTCCACCAACGCCGAGGTTCCGGGTTTCATGGCCGCCGAAGCAGATCTGCTGCCCGCGATCGACAATGTCATGCGTACCGCCCCGCGCCGCGTGATCGTCTCCTCCTTCGCCTCGCATGTGCACCGCATCCAGCAGGTCATCGACTCCGCGCATAAATACGGCCGTAAGGTCGCCTTCGTGGGCCGTTCGATGGTCCGGAACATGGGCACGGCCCGCGAGCTGGGCTACCTGAAGATCCCGCGCAACGTGCTCGTGGACTTCAAGGAGGTCGACAAGATGGCGCCGGAAAAGGTCGTCATCATCTGCACCGGTTCACAGGGTGAGCCGATGGCCGCCCTGGCACGGATGGCCAACCAGGACCACATCATCGACCTCGTCGAAGGCGACACCGTCCTGCTGGCCTCCTCGCTGGTTCCGGGTAACGAGACCTCGATCTACCGTCTGATCAATGATCTGACGAAGCTCGGCGCCAACGTCGTGCATAAGGGCAACGCGAAGGTCCACGTCTCCGGACATGCCTCGGCCGGGGAGCTGGTGTACTGCTACAACCTGGTGCGCCCGAAGAACGTCATGCCGGTCCACGGCGAGCACCGCCACCTCAAGGCCAACGCCGAGCTGGCGATCCGCACCGGAGTGGATCCCAAGAACGCACTGGTCCTCGAGGACGGTGTGACCGTCGACCTCAAGGACGGCGTCGCCCGCGTCTCGGGCAACGTCGCCGCCGACTACGTCTACGTCGAGAACATGGTCGCCGGCGCGGCCACGGAGGAGTCCCTGCAGGACCGCATCCGCCTGGCCGAGGACGGCGCGCTGACCGTGCTGGCCATTGTGGACCCGGAGACCGGTGCCCTGGAAGAGGACCCGGAGTTCTTCCCCGTGGGCTTCAGCTTCTCCGATAAGGACCTCGGCAAGGCTGTCGGCATCGTCGAGAAGACGCTCAACGGTCTCAAAGGTGTCAAGACGGGACCCGACGCGGAACGTGCGATCTCCCAGGCCCTGGTGCGCTGGTCCGATCGTGCCCTGCGCCGCAAGCCCGTCGTCACGGTCATCACCGTCGACGCCTAGGCTTCGCACAGCGACCGAAACCGGCCCCGATCACCACGATCGGGGCCGGTTTTTTGGTGCCCGAGAACGGCTCGGGAACCAAGGTATCCGATGCTAGGCTGGTCATCGAATCTTTGTTCTATTAAGGGGTTGTCGTGTTCGGTCAGGATCCCGTCTATGTCCCGCCGGCCGGCACCATGCCCGGAGACGATGTGAGCGGAGAGCCCACGGCGGAACGCCAGGCCAGCGGCTTCCCGTCCCCGGCCCGCGACTACTTCCACGGCGGGATCGACCTGAACCGGCATCTGATCCGTGACCGGACATCCACGTTCATCATGCGGGTCGCGGGGAACTCTATGGCCGCCTCGGGGATCTGCGACGGGGACGAGGTGATTGTGGACCGCTCCTTACCGGCCCGCGACGGCCGGGTCGTCATCGCCGTCCTGGAAGCAGAAATGGTCATCCGGCGGCTGGGCATCGATGCCGGCGGAGTCTCTTTGCATACCGACGACCCCTCAACCCGGCCGGTCCTGGTCGAAGCGCTGGAGGACCTCACCGTCTGGGGTGTGGTCACCCGCTGCCTGCACCATGTCTGAGCCGGGGCCCGGACGCGGGCGCATTGGCCTGGTGGATGTGAACAACTTCTACGTCTCCTGCGAGCGGGCCTTCGACCCGCGGCTGGAAGGACGTCCCGTCGTCGTGCTCTCGAATAATGACGGCTGCGTGGTTGCCCGGTCACCCGAAGCGAAACGACTCGGCATCAAAACCGGCACCCCGTGGTTCCAGGTCGCCGGCAGTGCTCACGAAACGGGGTTGGTCGCTCGGTCCAGCAACTACGAACTCTATGGCGATATGTCGGCCCGTGTCATGGAAGTCATTGGACGGTTCGGGGCCTGGCAGGAGGTCTACTCGATCGATGAGTCGTTCATCGGACTGCCGGGGGACGAGGCATCGCTGCGCGACACTGCCCGCCAGATCCGGGAAGCTGTCTGGCGGAACGTCGGTGTCCCGGTCTGTGTGGGGGTCGCGCCGACGAAAACGTTGGCGAAATTCGCCAACCATGTGGCCAAACGCAACCCAGGCTTGGGTGGGGTGTGTTCGCTGGATAGTGTCCCGCCGGAGGAGGTCCACCGCATTCAATCACGGGTTCCAGTCACCGGGCTGTGGGGCGTCGGGGCCAGGAACGGGCAACGGCTCAACGCCCTGGGGATCGAGTCGATCGCCGACCTGCGGGCTGCCGACCCGCTGATGATCCGCAAAAAGTTCTCGGTGGTGCTGCAACGCACCGTCCTTGAACTCAACGGCACACCGTGCATTCCCGAGGTCGAGGAGCGAGCCGATAAGGCGCAAATCATGTTCTCGAGGAGCTTCTCCACCCCGGTGACCACGGCCTCGGATATGGACCAGGTGATGGCCCTCTACGCCCAACGAGGAGCCGCACGGATGGCCGCCGAGGGGCTGCGGGCCACGATGCTCACCGTCAGCGCCGGGGTCAGCCGCTTCGCCGGCCAATCGGGTCAACCCGGGGCCAACCCGGTGGTGACCGTGCGGTTGGCGGCGCCGACGCAGGATCCCATCGTGCTCACCCGGACCGCCGTTGCTGCCATGCGCGAACGCCTGGTCCCCGAGACCCGCTACGTGCGGGCCGGGGTCGTGTTCTCAGGACTGGAATCGGCAGCCGGTCAGGAGGCTTTCGACACATTTGCCGCGGAGGGGGAGGAGCGGCAGATGGGGACGCTGCTCGGGGATGTGCGGGCCCGCTTCGGCCAAGCGGCAATCGGCTTGGGCCATGCCGGGTTGGCCGAGCCCGCGGCCTGGACGATGAAACGCGAATTCGCCTCCCCCCGCTACACCACCGAATGGTCCGACCTGCCCGTGGTCTCCGCATGAAGGGGTCCCGGCTCCAGGAGATCAAGGAGCCGGGACCGGTCATCGACCTGTGGCTGTTAGAGCTTGACGACCATCTTGCCGGTATTGCCACCGCGCATCAGGCTCAGGAAGGCATCGACCGCGTTCTCCAGCCCGTCGACCACCGTCTCGTCGAAGACGAGATCGCCGGCGGCAACCCAAGCCCCGGCCTGCTCGGCGAAGGCGCCCAGGTGTTGTGCGTAGTTCCCCACGGTGAAGCCTTGCAGGCGCAGGCCGCGGGTGACCAGGTTGGCCATGTTCCGCGGGCCGGGCCCCGGCTCGGTGGCGTTGTACTGCGAGATGGCCCCGCACAGTGCCACGCGGCCGCCGTCGTTCATCGCGCCGATGGCCGCTTCGAGGTGTTCGCCCCCGACATTGTCGAAGTAGACGTCGATGCCTTCGGGCGCGGCTGCTGCCAGCTGCCCGGCGATATCGCCGTCCTTGTAGTTGAAGGCGGCATCGAAACCGTATTTGGAGGTCAGCAGGTCGATCTTTTCCTGGCTACCCGCCGAGCCGATGACCCGGGCGGCGCCCTTCAGGCGGGCGATCTGGCCGACCATGGAGCCGACGGCGCCGGCAGCGCCGGACACGAAGACCGTATCGCCCGGCTTCATCCCGGCGATTTCGAGCAGGCCGACCCAAGCGGTCAAACCGGTCATCCCCAGGGTGCCCAGGTAGACGGACAGCGCAAGGCCGGGCAGTTCCTCCACGGCCCGGAATTCGGAGGCCGGGCCCTGGGCGAGGTCGCGCCAGCCCTGGTTGTGCAGGACCGGGGTACCCACGGCCAGGGTCTCATCGCGGCTCTCGATGACGCGGCCGACGGCACCGCCATTCATGACCTCCCCGACCTGGAACGGCGGAACGTAGGACTTGCCCTCGTTCATCCTGCCCCGCATGTAGGGGTCCACTGACATGAACTCGTTGGAGACGCGGACCTCGCCTTCGGCCAGCGCCGGGAGATCGACAACGGCGGTGCGGAAGTTTTCGTGGTCCGGCCAGCCGGTGGGACGCTTGGCGAGCTGGATCTGTGTACTGGAAGTCATGGGACTACTCCCTTGGGGTAGGTGGCATCGCGTTCTGCGATGGGTCTAGAATATTGGAACGATTGATACAAAATAAACATTTTGAGGCGAAGTTCACCCCGAGCGCAATGCCGAGGGGGCCGCTGGGGCCGGGAGGAGACACGTGGCACGGAGCAAGGCATTCGACATGGACGAGGTCATCCAGGCGGCCCGCGACGTCTTCTGGATCGCCGGATACGACTCCGCGTCCATGCCCGAATTGGAGCGGGCCACCGGGCTGGGCCGCTCCAGCATCTACAACGCTTTCGGCTCCAAACGGGGCCTCTTCGACGCGGCGGTGCAAAGCTACCTGGACCAGGTGGTCCGTCCCCGTCTCGAGGTCCTCGTCTCTGCCGAGGACGGGGCCACCGGTCTCGGCACCTACTTCGACTCACTGGCCGAGGCCCTGGGCGGGGGCGAGGGCCCCCAGCGGGGATGCCTGCTGCTCACCGCCTCCTCGGGACGCAATAGTCGTGACGAAACGGTGCGTGCCGCCATGGAGGCCTACCGGGTCGAAGTGACCGAGGCCTTCGCCACTGCCCTGCGTCGTGACCAGCCAGGAAGTGCCGCGGGCCTCGCCGTGGCAGGTGGGGCCGGACCCGCGGGGGCAGCCCGTATCGGCGGGCGCGCTCGTCTGCTGTTCGCCTTATTGACGGCCGGGATGACTCTGGCGCGGATCAACCCCGAAGAGGCTGCCGCCACGCTGCGCTCCGCGGCGGCTTTCGCCGCGCCAACTCCCGGCTCTTGCTAGCAATCCGAAACGCCGATGCGGGGTTGTTGGCGGATCCACGGTAAAATCCTTGTGGAAAGCCATCCCGGCTGCGCCCTGCTCCGACGCCCGGGATGCGCGGAAACGGGAACCATCCCGCCTCTCCGCAACCAGCAGCGCTCATGGCGCACCTCGGACAATGGATCCGGGCGCCCCCAACCGGGGTCGCCGTCGTACTTGTTGGGTGGCCTTGGCCTAACCCGGTAGGTGGCACTACATTCGGTAGTCCACGCTCCGTGGCCACACCACCCGCAACCCACTGGAGGCCAGCGCATGGTGGAACCATCGCTCTTGAACAACCGCCCCTTGCAGAGGGTAGCGGCCGTCGTCGTTGGAATCTTCGTCGTCACGACGTCCCTGGCCGGCTGCCGCATCAACTTCAAGGACAACCACGTCCCGGAATTCGGCGGTGTGGTCGTGCGTGTGGTCGACGGTGATACCTTCATCGCCGAGGTCGATGGCAAGGAAAAAACCGTCGACCTGCTCAACGTTCTGTCTCCGGTCGGTGGTGACGATGCCGAATGCCTCGGGGATCAGGCGACCGAAAATCTGAAGACCATGCTGCCGGAGGGCAAGAAGGTCCGCCTCGAATACGACGACGATATGCCCCCCAAGCGCAGAAATAATAAGGCTGCCGCGTTCTCCGCCGGAAACTTCGTCAATGCGGACGTCGCGAAGGCCGGTTTCGCCGTTGCCGAGAAGCAAAGCCCCAACAACCCCTACTACGACCGTGTTCTGGAGGCCCAGGATGCGGCCCAAGAGAACGGCAAGGGATTGTTCGACGGTTCCAATAAGTGCACCATTGCCGCGACGGTCGAACCGGCCATGGAGCGGATGAAGTCCGTTTCCAAGGCCCCGCCCAGCAGTGTGGAGTCGGCCGAGGACATGATCGATGACCTGAAATCAGTAGTCAAGGACGGCCAGTCGGCCAAGGACTCGCTGACGGGTATGAAGGTCACAGAAGGTACCGCGCAGGCAGTGGTCTATGCCTCCGAGAAGGCCCGGTGGGAGAAGGAAATCTCCGGGACCGTCAGCGCGGCGAAGAAGCGTTTGGGCGAGGTCGAAGGCGTCCACACCAAGCTGGTGGCCAAGAAGAAGGCCGAAGAGAAGAAGAAGAAGGAAGAAGCCAAGCTCGCCGCAGAGCGCGAAGCCGCCGAGCGTGCCGCCGCCGAACGGGCAGCAGAAGCCCGCGCCGCCCAGGAACGTGCCAAGGCAGCGCAAAAGGCCAGAGCCGACGCCGAGAAGAGCAAGGCTGCTGAGAAGAGCAAGGCCGCCGAAAAGAGCAAGGCAGCCCAGAAGAAGGCTGAGGAAAAGAAGAGCAAGGCGGCCGAGGAAAAAAAGCAGGCCGAGCAGAAAAAGAAGGAAGAAGCCAAGAAGAAGGAGAAGAAGGAAGAGAGGCACGGCCGGGACCATGACGGGGGCGGCAAGAACAAAAAGCCGTAATCCTTCGGGCCAGGTGGTACTTTCAAGTATTCGAAGCGTGCAGGCAAGCCTGGGGGAGCCCAATGATGGTCCGTAATTCGGTGGCTTTATCGTCGGGGTGGAAGCAGTCGCTGGTTGCCGTGGGGCTGGTGGTGGCCGTCGCATTATCGGGATGCACCTCCGACGGCCCGGAGGCCATGAATTCTCCGTCCCATTCCGGGGCTGATGCCACCGTCGTCAGGGTGATCGACGGAGATACCTTCGTGGCCTCGGTCGACGGAAGCCAGGAGACCATCCGCCTGCTGAATGTGGACACCCCCGAGACGAAGAAACCGAACACTCCCGTGCAGTGCTTGGGCCCCGAAGCCAGCGACTACCTCCGCCAGCGACTTCCCGCCGGGACCGGTGTCCACCTGGAGTACGACGTCGAACGTACCGACCGCTACGATCGCACCTTGGCAGGGGTCTACATCGATGATGAACTGATCAATGCGGATATCGCCCGAGAAGGACTCGGAGTTGCCGTGCTGTTCGAACCCAACCACCGCTTCCATGCCGCAGTCCTTGCGGCCCAGGAGGAAGCGCTTGAGGGGGAAACCGGACTGTTCAGTGCAGCGGTGGATTGCACCGTCCCCAGCCAGGTTGAATCGGCTATCGAGCAGCTCGGGGCGGTTCCGGCGGCGACTGCCGAAACTGCTGCCGAAGCGGCGGGGCTTCTCACCGGGGCGACGACGGCCCTTGCTGCCGGAACAGCTGCCGATGTGCTGCTGAATCGGGCCGACGACTCTGGTCATGCAGTCCGATCCGTCGTGGGTTCCCTGGTGGCCGGGAAGCTGGCTCCGCGGCTTTCCCAAGCCAAGACGTCCGCTAAGAAACACCAAACTGTCTTGAAGAAGCGCCAAAAGGCTCTAGCCACTCAGGAACACGAAGCGACCGTGCGGGCCCAGGCAAAAGCGCGGAAGAAGGCAGAGGCCAAGGCCGCGGCGGCAGCTGCACAGAAGGCTGCCGCAGCGAGCCAGGCAGCGGTCGCCGAAGCGGCACGCCGGGAGAAGGCCCGGATCGCCGAACAGCAGCGCCTGGCCCGGCAAGCTGCCCAAGTCAAGGCGGCCCAAGAGAAAGCAGACCGGGAGGCGGCGAACCGGCAAACCCGGAGAGCGCCGGCCCCTCGCCCCACAACCAAGACGGTGCCGAAGAAGACCAGCAACCCCTATCCGGGGTATACCGGACCTCGTTGCTATGCCCCCGGTGGCAGGACCTGGAAGCCCTGTCCCTGATTCAGCCGGCACTCCGGCAGCTATTCGTCTGTGATGCTGGCTAAGCTGAACAGACGGATAAACACTTTCATCATGCCTTTCATCTCGACAGTGTTGGGGTACGACGTCTTCAACCCATTGGAGGTCATCCCGGAATTCACCGCCGATGTGGGGATCAAGAAGGGCGAAAAGATTGATTACGCCATTGTCCATGATGGTGAAGTCCAGATCCTTGTTGAATGCAAGCGGTCGTCCGGTGGGCTGACGGCAGAAAACGCGTCGCAGCTGTTCCGGTATTTCGCTGCTACATCAGCACGGATCGCGATCTTGACGAATGGTGAGGTTTACCATTTCTAGACGGATTTGGACGCACCGAACCGCATGGACTCGAAACCCTTCCTCATCCTTGATTTGAATGACATCGACGAAACGCTCGTTCCGGAACTGAGCAAACTGTCCCGAGACGTTTTCGATGTGGACTCGATCATTAGCTCGGCCGAGGAATTGAAGTACATCGGACAGCTTAAACGCGTCATAGCCCGTCAGTTTCAGGAGCCAGATGAAAGTTGGATCAAACTTCTGACCGGGCAGGTTTACGACGGTGCATTCACTGCGAGAGTTCGGGAACAGTTCACCGGGCTCGTGAACAAGGCTTCCCGACAGTTCCTGAGCGACCAAGTCAACGACCGACTCAAGGCGGCGCTCAGAGACACCTCCAATGGCGGTGGCGCTTCGGAACAAGAACTGGCGGCGTCGGTCACCAGCGAAGAAGTTGTTGCAGAGGACCTGGCCCATGACGGCATCGAGACGACCTTTGAAGAACTCGAGGGATTCCAAATCGTCAGGGCCATCGTTTGCAGCAACGTCAAGCCACATCGTGTCGTGTACCGAGACGCGAAATCCTATTTCGCGGTTCTCCTGGATGACAACAACCGCCGGACCATAGCGAGGCTCCACTTCAACAGGTCGCAGAAGTATCTCGGCGTCTTCGACGACAATAAGGTCGAAACGCGCCATCCGATCACGTCGCTGGACGAGATCTACGACTATGCGGACAAGCTGCGCGAAACAGCTGATCGTCACGACACGGCAGCAGCGTGACCCCAACGAAGATGGGCAAACGAGGACGAGTGCCGGGGGCGTTCTCATCGCTCTAGGGCAGTTCCCTAGAGTCAATGGGCCGGTAGTGAGTTGTCATGGCTGGCGTCTCAGCAGACGTGCCAGGAGCTAGGTTCCTCGGGGCACGGCAACCGGGCCGTGACTACTCTGCCGTGAGGGTGAGTACTTGTTCGCCGAGCAGCAGGGCACCTAGACCTAGCATGATCACACCGCTGGCCAGGGTGACGATGCGGGCGGCTGCGGGCCGGCTGGCCAGAAGCCGCCTCGCCCCGAGCGCGACCCCGGTGTAGACGACGGCGGATACCAACACGTGGGAGATCCCCAGGATGCCGGTCTGGACCGGCGCCGGAAGACCGGCATTCAAGTCGATGAACTGGGGGATCAGGGCCAGGTAGAGCAACAGTGCCTTGGGGTTGGTCCCGCTGGTGCCGAGGCCCCGTAGGAAGCTGCTGCCGTTCCCGGGCGGGGACTGGGCGCCCTCAGCAGCGCTGGCGTATCCGGCATCGCGCCATGACCGGGTCGTGGTGAAGCCGAGCCAGATCAAGTAGGCGGCGCCGATGAGAGTCAGCGTGGCCAGGAGCTGGGGCATGGCAATCACCAATGCCGCCAGCCCCGCGACGATGAGCAGGGTGTGGAGCACGAAGCCGCTGAGCAAACCCCCTACGGCGGGAGCGATCCTTCGGCCGCTGAGCCCCGAAGAAATCGCATACGCCCAGTCGGCGCCCGGCGTCAGGGCCAAGGCGACGGATATGGCTGCGAATCCAAGGATCAGCTGGGGGTCCATGACGGGCTCCTCGGTGGTGGTGGCGATCTTGAAGAAAGCTTAGGAAACTCGAACCCAAAAGTGCTTACTGATTTTCAAGGAATATGCGCGTCGTACGATACGGTTCTTGCGTGATTGACGACATTGATAGAAATATTTTGCGTCTGCTCCAAGACGATGGACGCATGACCGTCACAGCACTGGCCGCAGAGGTGGGTCTGACTGTTGCGCCGTGTCATCGACGGCTTCGCGATCTCGAAGCAGCCGGAGCAATTTCCGGCTATCGGGCGATCCTCGACGCACCCCGGATCGGCCTGGGGTTCCAGGCACTGGTGTTCGTGACACTCAAGGATCGGCAGAACATGTATGCCTTCGAGGACGAGGTCGCCTCGATCCCGGAAATCGTCGAGGGCTCTCGACTGTTCGGCGAACCGGACTTCCTGCTCAAGGTCATGGCCACGGACCTCCCCAGCTACCAACAGTTCTACGATGACGTCCTGGTGGGCCTGGCCGGGGTGGAGAAGCTGACGTCGACGATCGTGATGAAAAGCCTCAAGGGGGCCGGGGAGCTTCCGGTCTAGGGACAAGCTGGTATATCCAGCCAGCAGTGAAATAGCTGGAAGTTTGTCGGGGAGGCAGCGTACGGTGGCTCGTTCAAGCACCGTGAGTAGTGGAGGGCAAAATGTCCAAGAATCGTGAAACCTCGCAAACAACATCACCGCTTGCCGTGGCGCGATGGCGCGGACCCCGGCAGCTCGTCGCGGTCTCGGCGGTGACGATGCTCGCGTTGGCTGGTTGTTCAGGTACTGGCTCCGATTCTGAGAGCCCCAATGCCTCAAGCCAAGAAGCCACTTCCTCCAGTCAGCCGGCCATGACTCAATCCTCGGATTCGGGCGCTGGGGCGGAAGCTTCGAGTAGTGGATCCGACAGCCAGAGCGTTTCGCTGGAGGACGCTGGCGATGCCGCACTCAAGGAGGTGCCGGACAGCACAGTGATCTCCCTTGAAACCGAGAACAACGAGACGCAATGGGAAGTGCAGGTCGTGACCTCCGATGGCACCGAGCACGAAGTCAGCATCTCCGCCGAGGACGGCAGTGTGATCGGCTCGCCCACCGAGGAAAGCGATGACGCCCAGGACAAGAAGAAGCACCAGAAACGCGTCGATGCCGCCACGGTGGACTTCAAGGAAGCGGCAGCAAAATTCCGTGATGCCGTTCCCGAGGCCCGCATCGCCGAACTCGGTCTCGATGACGAGCATGGGACGACCGTCTGGGAAGGCGATCTGATCGACGGTGACGGCGCCAAGCATGAGGTACAGATCGATGCCCGCAGCGGAGACGTCATCACGAACTCCAAGGACTCTGATGACTAGCAGTATCTTTGGGGGTGTCATCCGGCCCCTCGCGACGGCAGGCCGTTTCATGGCCTGCCGCCGACGTGCAGGAATGCAGAGCCGCTGAACGAGAATATTCGTTGCTCCTGCGGCCCTACCCTTTAATACTCAGACACGCTCGAAAGTGGCGCGCATCACGTGCGTGCCCTGTCGTGCATTCTCGAACATTGCGTCGATTTGAGGAGTAATAACATGGCGGCACCACAGCCAGCCGGGCAACAACAGCTGGGATCCGGCCTGAAGAAGGTGGTCGTCGCCTCGATGGCAGGCACCGTCGTGGAATGGTACGAATTCTTCCTCTACGCCGCGGCCTCCACCCTGGTGTTCGGCCACCTGATCTTCCCGAACTCGAACTCAGACCTCGACGGCATCATGAAAGCGTTCCTGACGTACGCCGTTGGCTTCGTCGCCCGGCCCATCGGCGGCATCGTCTTCGGCCACTTCGGAGACAAGTTCGGCCGCAAGAAGCTACTGCAGTTCTCGATCATTCTGGTCGGTGTCGCGACCTTCCTCATGGGTTGCCTGCCCGGCTTCGACGTCATCGGCTACGGCGCCCCGATCCTGCTGGTGGTATTGCGTTTCATCCAGGGCTTCGCGGTGGGCGGCGAATGGGGCGGTGCCGTCCTGCTCGTTGCCGAACACAGCCCGGATGACCGACGCGGATTCTGGGCCAGCTGGCCCCAGGCGGCAGTTCCGCTGGGCAACCTGCTGGCCACCGGCGTCCTGCTGTTCCTCTCCTTCGTGTTGAGTGAGGAGGCCTTCCTCGGCTGGGGTTGGCGCGTGGCCTTCTGGCTCTCGGCGGTCATCGTCCTGATCGGGTACTACATCCGGACCAAGATCTCCGATGCGCCGATCTTCCTCGAGGAACAAAAGAAGATCGAACAGAACAAGAACGTCGGCTACGGCGTGCTCGAGGTCTTCAAGCGCTACCCCCGCGGTGTCTTCACCGCCATGGGCCTGCGTTTCGCCGAGAACATCCTCTACTACCTCGTGGTGACGTTCTCCATCACCTACCTGAAGGTCATCGTCGATATTGAGACCTCACATATCCTCTCAATGCTGTTGCTGGCACACGTCGTGCACTTCTTCGTTGTCCCACAGGTAGGGCGGCTCTCCGATGCGATCGGGCGCAAGCCGACCTACCTGCTCGGTGCCATCACCGGCGCCACCTGGGGTTTCTTCGCCTTCCCGATGATGGACACCGGCAACGACTGGATCATCCTGGCCTCGGTGACCATCGGCCTGTGCTTCCATGCGCTGATGTATGCCGGACAGCCGGCGATCATGGCCGAGATGTTCCCGACCCGCATGCGTTACTCAGGGGTTTCTCTGGGCTATCAGGTCACGTCGATCATCGCCGGATCATTGGCCCCGATCATCGCCGTCGCGTTGGTGGAGAAGTATTCCTCCTCCGTGCCGGTGGCGATCTACCTGCTCATCGCCTGTGCCATCACCGCCGTATCGGTGCTGTTGCTGAAGGAAACCCGCGGCGTATCGCTGCAGGATATCGATCAGGCCGATGCCGACGGTACGGCGGCCCTGCAGGCCACCGCCGCCAAAAAGGAGGCTGGCACCCGCTAACCGTCGGTGCAGGAAAGGCATCCGGTGGAATGGCCCCACCCCCGTGAGGGGTGGGGCGATTCCCGTGTCAGGACCAGAGCGCCTCGCGCCGGTCCCGCGCCTCGGCCATGAACGCCCCGACCACAGCCTGCACGCCCGGCGAGCGTAGTGACTCCGAGCGGGCCACCGCCGAGTAGGTGATGCGGCGTTCGAAAGTATCGGCCAGGACCGGAACGAATCCCGGATCCTGATGAACCACATAGGAGGGCACCATGCCGATGCCAGCACCGGCGCGGACGGCCTGCAGCTGAGCGAAGATGCTGGTGGCCTGGAAAGCGGCCGCAGGCACGGGCAGGCCGGAAGAGCGGTAGTCCAGTTCGGCGACCTGCAGTTCCGAGTCAACGTAGGAGACGAAACGGTGGCCGTCCAAGTCCCCCAAGGTCGAAGGTTTTCCGGCTTCCTGCAGGTATCCGGAGCTGGCGAACAGGCGTAGGAAATATTGAGCGAGGACCATGACCTCGGCGCGTGAATCCTCCACCCGTCCGGCGACCACTTCCAAATCGACGCCCGAACGGTTGCGGCTGGCCCGGCGCGTGGCGCTGAGCAGCTCGACCTTCAATCCCGGGTGCTCGTGCTGGAGTCGCACGATCGCCGGTGCGGCGATGTAGGCGCCGAAGGCGTCCGAGACGTGGACGCGGACGACGCCGGATACTGCCTCCCCGCGTCGGCTGACTGCCGATTTGAGTGCCGTCAGGCTCGACTCGATCGCTTCTGCGGCCCGGAGCGCGTGGTGGCCCAGATCGGTCAGTTCCCAGCCCGTGGAGGTTCGATCGAGGGTCCGGCCACCGAGCTGCCGGTCCAATGCGGCGATGCGGCGGGAGACCGTGGTGTGTGTGGTGTCCAGCGCTTCGGCCACCGCGGTGAAGCGACCCAGCCGCGCCACCGTCAGCAGGATGAGCAGATCGTCGGGACTCGGGGACCTGTTCATGGCGCTCATATCCGTTCTTGATGTGCATTCCTGCACAACACTTATGCCTTTTTCGTGCTTGAGTGCACCTTAGCATCATGTGATGCTGGTCATAGACGGTGGGGACCCCCTCTGACTCAGCGGTGAAAGGCAGATTGGCCATGGCGACTATTGGATGGATCGGGCTCGGACATATGGGCGGGCCCATGACGGCCAACCTCATCAAGGCAGGCCATGAGGTGCGCGGCTTCGATCTCGACGAGGGGGCGATGGCTTCTGCCGCGGAAAACGGCGTGGTCACTACGGCCGGCATTACCGAGGCGATCGACGGTGCAGATGTCGTATTCACGATGCTTCCCAAGGGCGATCATGCCCGGGCAGTGTACCTCGGCGAGGGGGGCATCCTGGAAAGCGTCGCCACCGATGTGCTGCTGGTGGACTCCTCCACGATTGACATCGAATCGGCGCAGGCCCTGCACGAAGCGGCAGCAGCCCACGGGAACCGCTTTGTCGATGCCCCCGTTTCCGGTGGCATTTCCGGAGCCGAAGCCGGCACGCTGACCTTCATGGTGGGCGGGAGCAACGATGCCGTACAGGACGCTGGAATCTACCTGGAGCCGATGGCCGGGAACGTGATCCCCACTGGTGGGCCGACCACCGGACAGGCAGCCAAGATTTGCAATAACCTCATGTTGTTCATCAATCTGGCTTCGACCTCGGAGGGAGCCGTGCTGGCCGATCGGCTCGGGCTGGACCGGAAGGTCTTCTGGGATATTGCCAGTGTCTCCTCCGGGGACAGCTGGGCCCTGCGGACCTGGTACCCGCTGCCCGGCGTCGTTCCCACGGCAGCATCCAATAATGATTTCGCCCCCACTTTCACCACCGAACTGGCCCATAAAGACATCAACCTGGCCCTCTCGGCAGCCCGCCAGACCAACACTCCGCTGGTGTTGGCCGAACAAGTCTCGGCAATGTTCGCGACTCTGATGCAGGATGGGAAGCAGGGCTTGGACTGTTCGGCCATCGTCCAGCTCGTCGACGGCACCCATCAGGGCAGTGCCGGCGACAACCGTACATCGACCATCGGAGGCGCAGCATGAGCCAGAACACCAACACGAACACCCCCACCGGCTCCGCCGACGTCGACCGTCAGCTGGCCGCCCGCGCGGCAACGAACGAGGCGGCAGGGACCTCCGTGGCGACCTCCGGTTCCTCGGGCGCAGACATCCTGGACTGGCCGCAGTGGATTGGCGGTGAACGGGTGGATTCGCTCTCGGGAGAGTGGCGTGATGTCACCAACCCGGCACTGCGCGATTCGGTGATCGCCCGGGTCCCCGCCTCCACCGTGGAAGACGTCGAACGGGTGGTCGGCGTCGCGCGCCAGGCCTTCGGGGGATGGGCCGCCCAACACTTCACCCGGCGGGCCCGCCCCTTGGCCCTGATCGCCGACGACATCGAGGCAGAAGCCGAAGAATTCGCCCGGCTCACCGCCCTGGATACCGGCAATGCCATCCGTACTCAGGCCCGTCCCGAGGTTGCCACACTGGTTGCCTTGTTCCGCTATTTCTCCGGTGTCGCCGGCGAATCCAAGGGCACGACCCTGCCGGCCGGGGATGACCAGCTGCAATACACCCGGCGGGAACCGCTGGGCGTCGTGGCAGCGATCCTGCCGTGGAACTCGCCGCTGATGATTGCCGGTTTCAAGATCCCCGCAGCATTGGCGGCAGGGAACACGGTGATCCTCAAGGCAGCCGATGACGCCCCGCTGACCATCCTGAAACTGGCAGAGGTCTGCAACCGGCACCTCCCCGCAGGCGTCCTCAACGCCCTGACCGGCCGCGGGTCGGTCATCGGCGACGCGTTGGCCAAGCACCCGGGGGTGGATAAGGTCTCCTTCACCGGATCGACCGAAGTCGGCCGCGGGGTCGCAGCCCAGGCAGGGGAGCGGTTGGCTCATATGTCCATGGAACTCGGCGGAAAGAACCCCTCCATCGTCTTTCCCGACGCCGTGGACGACCAGCTGATCGACCAGCTGCTGCTCGCTTCGCGCTTCGCCCGCCAGGGCCAGAGCTGTACCGCAGGTTCACGCCTGTTCATCCACCGCGACGTGTACGACGACGTGCTGTCGCAGCTGGTGCCCCGCCTGGGGGCCATGCAGGTCGGTGACCCGCTCGACGAGGCCAGCGACATGGGCGCGGTCATCAACGCCAAGCAGCATGCCGGCATCACCGAGTACCTCGACGAGGGACGCTCGCTCAACGGGCTCCAGACGCTTCTGGGCGGCAGTGCACCCTCTGAGGGGGGACTGACCCGTGGTTTCTACCATGTCCCCACCGTCTTCGGCGGTGGACGCAACGACTTCCGGCTGGCCCGTGAGGAGATTTTTGGGCCAGTACTCATGGCCATCCCCTTCGACACCCGCGAAGAAGTCATCGAGATGGCCAACGACACCCACTTCGGGTTGGCCGCCTACGTCTTCAGCCACGATTTGGATCGCGCCTTGGACACCGCACATTCACTCCAGGCGGGGTGGGTCCAAGTGAACCAAGGTGGAGGCCAGGTGGTCGGACAGACCTATGGCGGCTATAAGCAGTCGGGCATGGGGCGCGAAGTCTCCTTGGAAGGCATGCTCGAGGGCTTCACCCAGACCAAGCAGATCAACGTGAAACTCCGTCCGGCCAGCACCAGGTCATGAACACCCCCGAGGGCAGCTCAACGCCGTCCGGCGCCGGCATCACCGTCAGCATCGACGCCGGGGTCGGCACGATCATGGTGTCCAACCCCGCCAAGCGCAACGCCCTGACCAGAAGCATGTGCCGGGGCATCGCCGCCGCCGCAGCCGACTTGGACGCCCGTACCGACGTGGATGTGGTCGCCGTGCGCGGGGCTGGAGGAACCTTCAGCGCAGGGGTATTCATCGGGGAACTGCGCGACGTCATCCTGGACGACGACGGGAGCACCGACCATCTCACCGCTGCCGACCAGGCCCTGGCCCGGGTCGCGAAGCCGACCATCGCCGTCGTGCAGGGGCACTGCATGGGTGGGGGATGGCAGTTGGCTTCCGCCTGTGACTTCATCCTCGCTTCCACCGATGCCTCCTTCGGGATCACCCCGGCCAAACTGGGCATCATCTACCCGCGGGCCGGCATTGACCGGCTGGTGCGGCTGCTGGGCCCGGCCACGGCGAAATATGTGCTGATGAGCGCGCGCACCTTTGGGGCCCAGCGGGCCCGGGACATGGGGCTCGTCGCCGAAGTCGTGCCTGCGGAGGGATTCGAGGATTCGGTCCGGGAGCTGTTCTCGGAGCTCACGGCACGCTCACGGTATTCGATGCACACCACCAAGGCCCTGATCGACCAGGCTGCGGACCCGGCAACGGATCCCGCGGAATTGGCCGGTGCCTGGGAAGCGGCCTGGACCCAAATGGCTGCGGGACCCGATATCGACGAAGGCGTGGCAGCGTTCCTGGAACGCCGTGATCCCGCTTTCGGTTGGCGCCCCGGCCGCTGAGAGGCCGGCATCCGGCGGCAACGCCGGGCAGATGGACACAGTGCAATAAGCAGGAACCCATGAAAGAAGGGCCGGCGGATCGAAATCCGCCGGCCCTTCTTCGCGAGAGTCGCTACTTCTTGGTGAAGGTCACGACCTGGGCCTTTTTGCCCGTCTTGTTATGCAGGTGCAGGAACAAGCCCTGCTCTTGGTTGTCCTTCTTCTTCGCCATCATCCTCTTCTGGGGGAAGGCGTTGGAGTAGTCCTGGACGTGTGCCGTGAGCTTCTGGCCCGGCAGGTCGGCAAAAGCCGTCCCGGTTCCGGCACCTTCGAACCACAGATCCGGGTCGACAGTGTTGTACGCGATCCAATCGGTGGTATCGACCGGGACCTGGGCCCCGGACTCATCGGCGTTGTACTGGCTCCATGTGCTGACCCGGTACTGGACCTGACCCGAGGAATCCTCGGTCACTCCCAGCGCATCCAGTGAAACCGGCAGGCTCACCGCACTGGTGTCGAACGTGTTGGAGTCCGTCTCACCGGTCAGGCCGTTGGTCGGCCACAGGTCGACCTGCTCACCGGTCTTCAGGTCCTGCGTTGCTGCCAGATCGAGGTCGAGCCCATCGACATTGGTGTTGAACGTGACGAAGTCGGGTTTGCCATCTCCGTCGGTGTCGATTTCCACGTTGATCTCCGTGCCGCCAGCCAGGTGGGCCCAGTTCCCGTAGGTGCTGATACCGAAGTTCAGCAGACCGTCGGAGATGCCGTTGGACGGGGCATCTGAAGCGGCCCCGACGTACTGCAGATCCATGGCGCGAGCCCCCGGAATCTCGTCGGCGGACTTGGGCAGCTTCTTGCTGGTAGCGCCCAGTTCGAACGCCGAGACCAGTGACAGGACACGCTCGTCACCGTTGCCGGTGAGCAGGCCCTGGCCCTTGAGCTTCACCGGTGCGGTGACCTTGCCCTTCTTGGTCTTGATGTTCTTGCCCTTCACCGACATGTTGCTGGCAGCCTTGGGGGCTGCCTGAACGGGTACCCGCAGTGCCGGCTGGCCCTTGGCCGTGAGCTCGATGCGACCGGTGGCGTCGGCGAGGTACTGGCGGTTCAGGCCCAGCTGCTGCTTCTCCATCGTCGGATCCATGGTCTTGGCGAACTTCTGTGGGTTGATGGTCAGGGTGACCTTGACCTTCTTGGACTTGCCCGGCTGGATGCTGACCTTATCGGTGCTCAGTGAGTACGAAGCACCGGGGATCGTGGTCGAGGGCAGGTAGTCCAAGCGGTAATGCTGCGTCCACTTGGAGGTGTTCTGTACGGTGATCGAGCTGGTCTTCTTGATCTTTTTCTTGCCCATCTCCACGACGCCGAATGAGAGCGTCGTCAGGTCCGGTGCATCCGTGGCGAACGCGTAGGCGGGGGTCTTGATGGCCGCATCGGCGATCACGCGGCCGGAGCCGACGCGGTTCGGGCCGAAGGTCTCGCCGTTATCGGCGGTGACATCGGCAGTTGCCGTGTTCATCACCTTCGACTTGACCTGGTAGGCGCTGTAGTTCCCTGAACCGGCCACCAGGGCGGCGATGCCCGCGGTCAGCGGGGTGGACATCGAGGTTCCGGTCATCACGGCCGGACCGTTGCCGGTACCCACGCCTGCCGAGCCGATGAGCGTGCCCGGTGCTGCGACGTCGGGTTTCACGACGCCGTTGGAACCGTGGACGCCGCGTGACGAGCTGGAGTTCAGGGTGTCCAGTGCACCGGATTCGCCGGAGGCGGTCCCGATGAGGTCCTGATCGAGCTCGAGCTTCAGGGTGCCGGCTTCGGCAGCCGGACGAAGCTTCTCGGAGTAGTCCTTATTTAGCTGGATTCCCGGAATCGTGGCATTGCCGGCAATTCCGGCGTCGAACACGCTCCGCGGTGAATCAAGGACGACGCCTGCGCCGCCGGCGGCCTCAACGTTGTTGAAGCGGGCTGCCGAACCACAGGGGAAGTCACCATTTTCCTCCCACTGGATCCACACCCACTTGCCGTCGAAGTCGGTGTCGGCCGGGAAGGCGTCGCAACCGAACTTATTCGAGGAGTCGGCCATGACGACCTCGCCGGTGAGCTGCTCCTTGGAGGCGTCGGTGTAGTCGAAGCTGGCCGAGTACTGTCCGGCAGCGGTGCCGGCCACATCCTCGGGAGCCAGGACCTTGGCACCGTCGAGCGTGATCTTCGAGCCCACGGTGTTGGCCACGGTCAGCGAGGATCGGGCGTTGCCCGGCGAGCCGCCGACGTCGGTCACGTCACCGGCGTTGCCTGAAGCAACGACCGAAAGGATTCCCAATTCGGCCAGCGCATCAACGATGTCGTTCTCCGGATCATCCACGGGGGAATGATCCGAGCCGAGTGACATGTTCACGATCTGCGCGCGGTCGCTGAAATCGCCGTCGCCGTTGGGGTCCAGGACGTAGTCCAAGGCCTGGCCCACCACGGAGGAGGAACCTCCGCAGCCGAAGACGCGGATGCCCACGAGCTGGGCCTCCGGTGCCGAGCCGGGGCCGATCTTCATGGAGGAGACGGACTTGGCGTCGAGCTTGGAATAGTCGCCGTCGAATGTCTTGCCGTCGGCGCCCACACCGTAACCGGCGGCGCTGCCGGAGACGTGGGTGCCATGGCCTGCGGCCTGGCAGTCCAGCGGGTTGGCGTCCGGTTTCGGGACGGGCTGATAGGTCGGGGAGGAAGGATCTGCGTTGTAGTCGTCGCCGACCAGATCCCAACCGCCGATGAACTTATCCGGATCGATCAGGCCCGAGCCGGCGCTGGGCAGGTCATCGGAGGCCTGCGCCTTCTTATACGCCTCCACCGTGCCGGGTCCACCGAAGTCAGCATGCGTGTAGTCGACACCGGTGTCGAGTACGGCAATCGTGACCCCGTCGCCGGTCTGGTCCAGACCGGACCACGCGTTGAGTGCCTTGGTGTCAACGACCGAGCCCTTATTGGTGGGGGACTTCGGGACGACGGCAGTGATCTTGACGACGTCGGAACGTTTGGACAGGGCGCGCAGGGCGTCCGCGTCGCCGCGCAAGGCGACACCGGGAAGGGCGTTCGTCGTGGTGTAGACGACCTTGGATTTGGAGGCCTTCGCCGCAGAAGCACCCTGTGATTCGATGTTCTTGCGGATCTGCTTGACCTTGGTCTTGTTCTTGACCGGGGTCGACTTGCTGCGGGCGACGTTCGAGGGCTGGGTCGCCGCGAAGGCGCCTTCGCCACTGAACTGGACGTAGGCGGTGACCTCGCCCTTCTTGCTCACCATCGGGCCCGAAACCTTCAGGTCCTGCAGTGTCTTGATGTCCTGTTGATCCAATGAAGAACCCCCGAAGGCCTGTGCTTGGCTTCCGGGGGTTGAATTAATGTCTTTCGGTGCGGCGTTGGCCGGAACCGACATGGTGGCAGCCAGGGCTATACCCGAGACCGCAGCCACGACGGAACGGGCCAGCCGTGGCCGATGCGAGTGATTCATGATGCTCCTTGTAACCGATTGGGCGGCTTAGGGGCATCATCGGGGCTATTAACCCCGTGCGCCCCACGCCATAGCCTAAGTGAGTGTCGTCACAAGTCAAGGAGTTGCTTTAGAGTTTTCTCTGCGCCCGAACCGCGCTGTTGACGCGGTTTTCATGTCAAAAACGTGATGAGTGAGAAACGGTTCCGCGGGCTCTCGTCCAGTACCGTCCGGTAGCTGGAGCGGGTCTATGACACGGCTGGCTCCGGTAGGTCGCCGCAGCGTGCTCCGAGGGGGAGTGTTCGCAAACTTTTAACAAGCTCATGTCACGTGAACACAATTGACGTCGACTAGCGCGGAAACTCTTCGATAAATAGGCGGCAGCGACGGTGCGGCGGCCCAAAAAAAGTGGCGACGACTCCTCGATGAGGTGTCGTCGCCACGAGAGATTCCCTGCGACGGTCAGGCGCTGATACCACCTTGCCAGAGAGCATCGAAGGGGGCATGGGAAGCCATCCGGTGCTCAATGCCTGCCGTGACGAAGGCCTTGGCGCTGCGGGCAGCTTCCAGAGGACTGGCCCCCTTGGCCAGCTCGGCGGTGACGGCGGCGGCCAATGAGCATCCGGCCCCGGAAACGGCGACTTCTCCGATCTTGGGGGTGGAGAGGATCTCGGTGGTCGTTCCGTTGTAGAAGACGTCGACGGCATCGGTGCCCGCCAAACGGATGCCGCCCTTGGCCAGGACCGCGGCGCCGCTGGCCTCATGGATCAGGCGCGCTGCACGTTCGAGGTCTTCAACGTTGCTGATGGTGATCCCCGACAGGGATTCGGCCTCGAAGTGGTTCGGTGTGACGAAGGTGGCCACAGGCAACAGCGTGGACTTCAGGGCCTGATCGGTATCCAGGGCATGTCCTGGCTCCTGGCCCTTGCAGATCAGCACGGGATCGAGCAGGACGTTCTTCCACTGCTGCGAGCGCAGGGCCGTAGCCACGGTGTCGATCGTTGCCGGGCTACCCATCATGCCCAGTTTCACCGTGTCGAGTTGACCGGAATAGCAGGTCTGGATGGCCTCGAGCTGGTCGGCGATCACCTGGGGTTCCACGGGAACGAAGCGGTGATCCCATCCTTGCTTCGGGTCGAAGGAGACGATGCAGGTCAACGCGGCGATCCCGAAGGTTCCCAGCTGTTGGAAGGTCTTCAGATCGGCCTGCGCGCCCGCCCCACCGGTGGCTTCGGAGCCGGCGATGGTCAGGGTGATGGCCGGGGCAGAATGCTGTTGCGTGGAAGTCATCTTCCTATTTTAGGTTGTTTCATCGCGTTGTACGTTGCGCACGACCCCGATGACGTCATCGACGATATGCCGAACCACCGGCAGCCGGGACAATACGGCGAGGCGGGCCATCAAGGCCGCCGCGTTTGCTGCCAGCCGACGGCTGCGGGCGGTGTCGGGCGAGGAGTCGTAGGCCCAGAAGATGATGAGGCCGCGTTGGACCAGCCAGAGCAGTTCCGGCAGATCGCCGCGGATCGCCAGGGGCGGTCGGGGCAGCGACGCGGCGACCGCCTGACGCCAGAGGGAGAACTCCTTGGCCCGGGTTACGTCCGCAGTCGCTGCGGTATCGGGGTTCATGGCCGCACGGATCAGCACCGAACCGAAATCGTGGAACGGGGTCACCACATCCACGGCGGCATCCAAGACGATCCGGATGTTGTCTTGCAGGTTATTGCCCGACAGGAGCAGTGGTCGTGCGGCCCGCAGCTGTTCATCGATCAGGCCGCGGGCCAGCTCCTGGACCAGGTCCTCCTTGGAGGCGAAGTGGTAGTAGGCGTTGCCCGGGGAGACCCCGGCTTCCGCAGCGATGGCGCGCATCGTGGTGCGGTGAAACCCCTCTCGGGAGAACAGGGTGAGGGCGGCATCTTGGATCCGTGCGCGGGTGAGGGCCGATTTAGTGGTCTTCGGCTCCATCATTTCCTCGCCATCGCCGGGGTGCAGCCCAGCATAGCAAGTTTTGAACATGTTCAAAATATGCTGTTGCCGGGGAATCCGGCAGAAACACGCCTTTCTGGGCAGACATGGGAGAATGGGAGGCGTCAAGTGCTAATACAGCGGGCGGCGGACCCGGGGAAACCCGGAGCACCCTGCCTGGCGAACCACTTCCAGAATAGGAACCACCTCATGCGCGCCACCTCAGGCGACCCCGTCAACACCCTGCCCACCCAACCGACGCGGGGACGTACCCGCCAGGCCGTTTTCGCCTCCGCCGGGAGCCCGTACTTCTCAGCTGTGCTGGCCCTGATGGCGGTCGTGGTGATCCTGTCCAATATCGGGGCAACCAAGGGGGTGAGCTTCGGGCCGATCATCACCGACGGGGGCTTCTTCCTCTTCCCCCTGGCCTATATCCTCGGCGACGTCGTGAGCGAGGTCTACGGCTTCAAGGCAGCCCGCCGGGCGATCGTCATCACCTTCCTGCTGGCAGCCTTTGCCACGTTCTGCTTCTGGGTGATCATCATGCTTCCCTCCGCGGATTTCTACCCCGGACAAGAGGCGCTGGAACAAACGCTGGGCCCCGTCTGGCGGATCGTCGGGGCCTCGCTGTGCGGGTTCCTGGTCGGCCAGACACTGAACTCCTATGTCCTGGTGAAGATGAAGGACCGTTTCGGGGAGAAGGGGCTGGTCGGACGCCTCATGGGCTCCACCGGGGTGGGGGAGTTCGCCGACACCTTGATCTTCTGCTCGATCGCCGCCTCGGTGATCGGGATCGACGACGCCGGCCAGTTCATCAACTACGTGTTGGTCGGCTTCGTCTACAAGACGGGCGTGGAGTTCCTCTTCGTACCGATCACCACGCTGGTGATCCGCTGGTTCAAACGTCACGAGCCGACCTACGGGCAGATGCTGAGCTGAGCCGACGCCGGTACGCTGGGCGGTATGAATACGCAGGAGGCTCCGTTGCTGACCGCCCGGGAACTGGTCGCCGGCTATGACGAATTCGAGGTCTGCGGACCCCTGGACCTGGTGTTCTGCCGGGGAGATGCCTTGGGCATCGTCGGCCTGAATGCCGCCGGGAAGTCCACCCTGCTGCGGACCCTCATCGGCCGCCAGCCCCCGCTATCCGGCCAGACCTCGGTGCTGGGTGTCTTCACCGACGACACCTCCCATATCCACCGGCGCCTGATTTCCGCAGTTTTCGACGAAGACGCGTTCTTCGATTCGCTTACCGTCGAGGAACATCTGCAGCTCATCGCTTCGGGCCACGATGTCCCGGACGGCCAGGAAGCGGTGGAACGCGAACTGGAGTTCTTCGAACTCAGTGCCGCGAGGAATGCCCTGCCCGGGGCACTGTCCTCGGGCCAACGCCGTCGTCTGCTGCTGGCTGCCGGAATGATCCGCCCCAGCGAACTGCTGGTACTGGACGAGCCCGAACAACGGCTGGACCCGCCGATGCGTGCGAAACTCGCCGTCCGGCTGCGAGCCCGGATCGATGATGGCGGGGCCGTCCTGCTGGTCACCCACGACGCCATCCTGCTCACTACGGTGGTGGATCAGTGTCTGATCGTCGATGGCGGACTGCGTTTCGCCAGCGCAGCCGAAGGCGCCGCGGCCATCGGCGGAGCATGAGCAGCCACCCAGCGGGGCCGGCGCCGTCCCTGCCGACCTGGGTACCTGACGGTCCACCCTCGGGGTTCGACCCGGTCGGGGCGACCCACCGGCTCCGCCGGGAACATCGGTGGGCCGAAAGATATGACCGCTGGGGCGATATCTACATCACCGTCTTCGGGGTGGTCATCCTGCTGGCCTTCGCCCTGGGACTGGTCCAATTCCTGGCCCAAGGTCTGCGGGAGGCGGCAGCCGAATCACTGGTGCGTGAGGGTCTCGCCGTTGTCCCGGGGGCCGACGCCGGATCTGTGTTGCTGTTGCTGGCTCTTGTGGCGGTGGCCTCCATCCTGAGTCGGATGGGGCCGGTGGCCGTGGACCGTGCGCAGGGCCTCTGGTGGTTCTCACTCCCGGTGGACCGGGTTCCACTGTTGGCCCGACAACTGCGGAACCGTTTGGGCTGGATCTTTATCGCCGGCGCCGTTCTGTGGTTGCCGCTGGGCCTCTCCGCAGGAACCGCCTCACGCAACGGATACTCCGGCCCGCCGCTGGACGAACTGGCCGCCGGCAGCCTCACCCTGGGCGCCGAGTTCGTCGTGGTCGGTCTCCTGGTGGCGGCCGGGCAGGTCCTGCATATGCGCCGGGTCATCGGGCGGGGGCTACGGATGCTGGGGGTTCTGATCGTCCTGGCCTACGCCGTGGATGCGATCACCCGGACCGCAGGAACGGCACGGTTCCTGACGCCCGGGGTCTGGGCGGGCCTGCCGTCGGCCTGGCCGTCCACGGGCAGCTGGGCCATCCCCGCGATCCTGTTGCTGGTCGCCATCCTGGGGTGGATGGTGGTGCGCCCGCTGCTGGGCCGGATCCCCACTTCCGAGCTCCTCGAGGCCGGGGGAATCAGCGGCCAGGCCGGGAACTCGCTGGCCCTGCTCGACGCCCGCTCACTGGTGGGTTCCTTCGCCCGCGGGCCCCGCCGGCGGAGCCACGTCCGTGACCTCTGGCCCCGCGTGATGCCCGTGCGCTTCACCGGCTCCCCGGTCCGGGCACTGCTGCGCGCCGAAGCCCTCGTCCTGCTGCGCAGCGGTTCGGTGGCGGGACGACTGCTGATCAGCCTGGCCCTGCTCGCCGGGGCCGTGACCGCCCACGGTGGAGGCACCGCGGTCGTGCTGGGTGTGGCCATCCTGCTGGCGGCAGCCCTGGCCGGCCAGGCCGCAGGAGCCGCGGCCGCCGAAGCGGCCCGGGTGCCCGGCCTGGACTCCCTGCTCCCTCTGGACGCGGCCACCACACGCCGGGCTCACGGACTGCTGCCCGCGATCGTGTCGAGCGTCTGGGGTGCACTGGCCGGGACCATCCTGGGCTGGGCGCTGGCCGGGCCGGGGGCGCCGGGCCAGTGGATCCTGCTGGCCGGCATCGGTGCCCTGGGCGGAATCGGTGTGGCCGGAGGAGCCTTGCGGTTGGCCTACCGGCCCGAACTGGAGTGGGATGCGGTGCTGCAACGCCAAATGTTCGGCCGGGGTGCCGGACCACTGATGGGCCATGCCGTCCACGGGCTGGAACTGATGCTGATCGCCGTCCTCCCGTTGCTGCTGGCAGTGCTGGGTGCCGCGGCACCTGCCGTGCTCCTGGTGCTTGCTACGGGCCTCGGGGTGGGCGGATGGTTCGCCGGAACGTACCGCCGGCGATCCGCCTAGAGCCCCTGCGGGTCGGGGGCGCCAGCGTAGTAGGCGGCCAATGTCGATGCCTTCAGGTCGGCGAACGTGCCGTTTTCGATGGCTTCACGGGCCCGATCCACCAACGAGACCACGAAGTATTCGTTGTGGATGGAGATCAGCGTGTGGCTGACCAGTTCCTTGGCCTTGAACAGGTGGTGGATGTAGGCGCGGGTGTAGTGGGTGCAGGTGTAGCAGCTGCAGCCGTCCTGCAAGGGGGTGAAATCGGCGCGGTACCGCCGTCCCGAGAGGTTGAAGCGGCCGTTGGCCGTGTAGAACGCCGAGTTGCGGGCCACCCGGGTGGGGGAGACACAGTCGAAGGTGTCGGCACCATTCTCGATGGCCGTGAAGATGTCATCGGGTTCCGAAATGCCCAACAGATGCCGGGGCTTGTCTTCGGGAAGTTCCTCGGAGCACCAGCCGACGATGGTCCCCAGGTTCTCTTTCTCCAGGGCGCCGCCGATCCCGAATCCATCGAAGGGCATGTCCCCGAGGTCGCGGCAGGCCTTGCGCCGCAGGTCCTCGTATTGGGCGCCCTGGATGACCCCGAAGAGCGCTTGGTAGGGCTTGGGCTCGCGTTCGTCGGTGAGCCGGAAGTGTTCGATGATGCAGCGTTCGGCCCAGCGTCGGGTCCGTTCCAGGGATTCGACCTGGTAGCCACGCGAATTATGCAAGGTCGTGAGCTCGTCGAAGGCGAACATGATGTCCGCGCCGATCTGGTGCTGCACGCCCATGGAAATCTCGGGGGAGAAGCGGTGTCGGTCGCCATTGAGGTGGGATTTGAACCAGACCCCGTCCTCGTCGACGTTGGCCAGGCGTTCCTTGCCGGGAGCGACCTGATCGTCACCGCCTGCCGCGGTGGAACCCTGCATGTCAATGACCTTTTTGAACCCCGAGCCCAGGCTCATCACCTGGAAGCCCCCCGAGTCGGTGAACGTGGGGCCGGGCCAGTTCATGAACGCCCCCAGACCGCCGGCGGCGTCGAGGATCTCCGCGCCGGGTTGCAGGTACAGGTGGTAGGCGTTGGCCAGCACCGCCTGGGCGCCGAGGTCGGAGACGGCTTCGGGCAGGACGGCCTTCACGGTGGCCTTGGTCCCCACCGCAATGAAGGCCGGGGTGCGGATGTCCCCATGCGGGGTGCGGATGGTGCCGGTACGTCCCAGCGAGGGGGACCCATCGGCGTTCTTCAGCCGGGTGCCGACATCGAAGCCGAACGCGCTTTGGCGTGGATGCGGCTCCGCAACGGTTGAAGGGGCCGACGGCGGCGCCCCGGTGGCGGAGGCGGTGGTCGTCACGTCGAGGGGGGAATCGGTTTCAGGCACCCCACCATTTTGCCTTATGCTCCGAGGCCATTCTGACGGGCAGCTGAACCGCGTTACTCGTGCGCTCCGGCGTCGTCTGCTGCCTGTTCGGCTTCTTGCTGCCCCGGCCCGTCGAGGGAACGCAGCGTCTCCAACTCATGATCGATCATGCGCTGCAATTCGTCACGGGCCAGCACCCGGGAACCTCCGTGTGCCAGCAGATACAGCAGCGCGTCGAGCCGTTCGATCCGCCAGGAACGGATGGCCACGGCGTCACCGGCAGCGGTGGCCCGGTGGATCTCCCGGTCGAAGAGGTTGGGCTCGTCGAGTTGGCGCTGGCGTAGCTCGGCGGTGAGCTTATCCTTCAGCGGGTCCTCTTCGATGTGGTCGGTGACCCGCAGCGACTCCGAATACCGGCGCGAGGCCTCGGCATCGCCGTCGCTGGCCGAGAGGTAGGCGGCAATCGCCAGCGCCGACTGGATGGACTTCCACCGGCCGAAGTTCCCGTCGAAGGGCAGCTCGGTCAGCACGCCCAGGGCCCGCCAGACGTTCGGCTGGTCATCGAGCTCGACGAAGAGCAGATGGGCTAGATCGCGGACGTCTTCCAGCTGGGCGCCGGACTTCGGGTTGAAACCGCGGCTGAGTTTGGCAATGGGTGCCAGCACCCGCTGGTCCCACGGGTATTCGCGGGCAATGGAGATCAGGATGGCCTCGGGCGAGCCGTCCTCCACCGGGATGACCGTCAGCTCATCCAGGGTCGCCTCCCGTGGGGGTTCGACGGTATGGACGCGGATGGTTGACCCGTGGGCGATGGTGACCTTCTGCCCGTTGTCCAGCGTGGCCTCGATATAGGCGGGGGTTCCGAAGCTGTCCGGAACCGTCCTCATCCCGGTCACCGGCCGACTCGGGGCACCGCTGCGGGTGATGAAACGGTTTCCGGTCGTCACTTTCTCTGCGCGGACGGCCCGGATGTAGTCATGCTGCAAGGTCACTACCTACTCGCACCAGCCCGCATGGGCCAGTGCCTGTCGAAGGATATTGGCGCGGCCACCGGCGAACTCGTCACGGATGGACGGGCTCAGGGCCTCGCTGGGGGTCAGCCAGGTCAGTTCGAGGGCGTCCTGGCGAGGGCTGCATTCGCCCCGGACGGGAATGACGTAGGCCAGCGCCACGGCATGCTGGCGTTCATCGGTCAGCCCGGTCTCCGAGGGGGAGGGGAAGTACTCGGCCACGGTGAAGGGCACCGGGCTCAAGGGCAATTGCGGCATCGCCAGCGGGCCCAGATCCTTCTCCATATGCCGGACCAGGGCGGCGCGGACCGTCTCGCGATACATGACGCGTCCCGAAACGAAGGTGCGGCTGAAATGTCCGGCGGCGTCGGCGGTGTAGAGCAGCCCGACTTCGTTGACATAGCCCAACGGGTCCAAACGGACCGGAATCGCTTCGACATAAAGCATGGGGAGTCGTTGCCGGGCCTCATAGAGGTCTTCTTCTGAGAGCCAGCCGGGATTGGGGTCCGGGGTACGAACGTTCATACCCTCATGTTTATCGCATCCGCACCGACACTTCACGCCCCCATTCCGGTGGGGGCCCGGATTGATGCAAAAGAAGCTCCGGCAGTCGCTGTGGGGAATAAGCTGGGGAGTCGGTGGGTTGACCACCGGTTGAGTGCCCCGATCGCCATCGGGGCCCGAAACTCCCGGCACGTCGACGGACCACGGTCACGGCTTGGTCCGCGGTCGATTAACCAGAGGAGCCTTATGCTTTCCGACAACAGCCCGGTGGCGCCCGGACAACCCGCGGCGGCAGCCTCCTCCCTGCCGTCGGACTACCGGTTGGACCCAGCGGCCAAGAAGACCATCGCCGTGTTGCTGGTTTCCACCTTCGTCGTGATCTTGAACGAGACCATCATGAACGTCGCCCTGCCGCGGCTCATGGTGGCCTTCGACGTCAGCGCCGATGCCGTGCAATGGGTGGCGACGGCCTTCTTGCTCACGATGGCCGTCGTGATTCCCATGACCGGTTATCTGCTCCAGCGCTTTTCCATGCGCACCGTGTTCATGCTCTCGATGGGCTTGTTCTCCGCCGGGACGTTGCTGGCAGGTTTCGCCCCCACCTTCTCGGTTCTGCTGGGGGCGCGAGTCATTCAAGCCAGCGGAACGGCGATCATGCTGCCCTTGTTGATGACCACGGTCCTGGACTTGGTACCGGCGGCACGTCGAGGCACCGTGATGGGCAATGTATCGATCGTGATTTCCGTGGCACCGGCCATCGGGCCGACGATCTCCGGGCTGATCCTGCAATTTTTGACGTGGCGTTTCATGTTCCTGCTCGTGCTGCCCATTGCGCTCGTTGCCTTGGTGATCGGCGCCCCACGGCTCTCGTCCGTGGCCCAGGCCGGCAGGAAGCCGCTCTCCGTTGTCTCGCTGCTGTTGGCGATCCCCGGCTTCGGCGGGCTCGTCTACGGGTTGAGCAAAATCGGTGGTGGCAGTGACAGCGCGGGCCAGGGGCCAGACGGTCTGGCCATCGTGGCGTTGGCGGTCGCCTTCGTGGCGTTGGCCGTGTTCACCCTGATGCAGTTGCGCCTGCAACGCACCGATACGGCACTGCTGGACCTGAGGCCCTTCACGTACCGGAATTTCACGTTGGCGCTGGTGTTGATGATGATGGCCATGGTCTCGCTCTTCGGAGTGATCATCCTGCTGCCGATCTACCTGCAGAATGTGCGGGATCTGGACACCTTGGCTACCGGATTGCTGCTGCTGCCCGGTGGGCTGCTCATGGGTCTGTTGGCGCCCCTGGTGGGACGACTTTATGACAAGGTCGGGCCGCGTCCGCTGCTGCTGCCCGGCACCGCTTTGCTCTCGGTCGTGATGTTCGCCTTCTCCCGGCTGGAATCGGAGACCCCGATCTGGTGGCTGCTGGTGCTGTACCTGGGCATGTCGTTGAGTTTCGCCTTCATCTTCACCCCGGCGTTCACCTCCGCGCTGAACCCCTTGCCACATCACCTGCACTCGCATGGTTCAGCGGTACTGAGCACCCTCCAACAGCTGGGGGGCGCCGCGGGAACCGCCCTGCTGGTCGGCATTCTGGCTTCCCGAACGGCGTCCTCGGCCCTGGCCGGAGCCTCCGACCTCGAGGCGCAGGTCATGGGGTTCCGGAGCGGATTCTTCGTTGCCGCCTGCCTGAGTGTTTCCCTGATCGTGATCAGCATCTTCCTCAACGGCCGGGACTCAGAAACGGTCGAGGAGTAGAAGGCATCTACCAGCCGGCACGGAAATACTGTGGGGGCCGCGGAATGGCTTCGCGATCCATGCCCAGGTCCCGGGCCGCGATGGCCGGCCAGTAGGGTTCGACCAGTGCTGCCCGGCCGATGCTGACCCCGTCGGCCTGTCCGGAGACCAGGAGCTGCTCGGCCTGCTGTGCCGTCGTGATCATCCCGACGGCGCTCACGAATGAGTCCGTGCCGGTCAGTGCCTCCTTGACTGCTGTGGCCAGTCCGACCTGGTACCCCGGGCCGCTGGGGCCGTGGAAGGGGCCGATACCACCGCTGGAGAGGTCGAAGGCGCTGACGCCCAGTTCGCGGGCCACGCGGACGAAGCGGACCGTATCGGCAATTCGCCAGCCGCCGGAGACCCAGTCCTCACCGGAGAGCCGGATCCCCAAGACCTTCTCCGCCGGCCAGACGGCACGGACCGCGGCGATGACCTCGCGAGCGTACCGCGTCCGGTTCTCGAAGCTGCCGCCGTATTCGTCGGTGCGTTGATTGGTCAACGGGGAGAGGAACTGGTGGATGAGGTAGCCGTGGGCGCCGTGAAGCTGGATGATGTCGAAGCCTGCTTCGTCCGCCCGTCGGGCGGCTGCTGTCCAGTCCTCCAGCGATGACCGGATCTGCTCGACCGTCATTTTCGTTGGCGCGTCCAGCCCGTGGACGTCGGTGACGGAGGGGGCCACGGTGGTCCAGCCGCCCTCCGCCACCGGGATCGTGCCGCGGCCGGCCGCCGCCGGAAGCGCGGGGTAGGTTGAAGCCTTGGCACCGGCGTGAGCTAGCTGGATCCCCGCTGCGGCACCGTGGGCATGGATGAAATCAACGATCGGGGCCCAGGCGTCGCGCTGGGCGTCGTTCCAGATCCCGGTGTCCTGATCGGAGATGCGTCCTTCGGGGGAAACGGCGGTGGCTTCGGTGAAGACCAGCCCGAATCCGCCGACGGCCCGAGACCCCAGATGCACCTGATGCCAGGCCTGCGCAATACCGTCCTTCGCGGTGACCGAATACTGGCACATGGGTGCGAGGACGGCACGGTTGCGCAGGATCAGGCCCGGGCCGGTCGGGGCGTTCAGGGTCACGGGCTCAAAAAGTCGGATCACATCGGCAAATAACGATGGCCGCCCCGGGGCTATTCCCCGCCTGCCCCGGCGAGCCGGTGGTAACCGTAGAGATCCTGTTGGGCCTCGTTGATCCAGATCGGCTCTCCGCCGTCCGGGTGCTCCACCAACACGGTGCGTCCATAGGACTCGTCGACCAGACTCGCCCCCAGCCCCGCGGTTTGTAGCCGGGTGAGCAGGACCTCGGCATCGTCGTCGTACTCGAAGCTGAGCGTGGCGAAGGCCCGGGTGCCGGAATGCGTGGCGACCAGGCCTCCGTTCTTGGCCCGGAACTGGACCCAGCCTCCGCTATCGCTGGCGATCTGGGGGCGTGCGCCGATATTGCGCAGGGTTTCGGCAGGACCCTGCGGTTCCGGTGTCATCCACAGCACGAGCACCTGCAGCGCCGGGTCGGCCTGTGCGGGCTCGGGGCGGGGCGACTGGGCGGTGACGGGGAAGGAGAGGCCATCGGGGCCGGTGATGGTCGCGGTGCTGCCATGGCCTTCTTCGGTCATCACCACGGCGGTGCCTGCCTCGCGGGTGCGCCGGGTGAATTCGTCCAGGTCACCGACCTCGAAGGACAGCAGTGTGGTGCCTGAGGGATGATCGGCATCGGTGGCGTGGAGTCGGACCCTGCCGGAGGCGGAGTCGAATTCATGCCAGCCGTCCGAGTTCACGGCATGGACGAGGCCGAGGGCCTCGAGCAGGGAGGTCCATGACCCGAGGTGGTCGGTGAAGTGGATGGGGGTCACGCGCAGCATGAGCACTACTCCTTCAGGTGTTCGGCCAGCGCCGCGGCAACATAGGCCGAGAGGGAGGTTTCGGCGTCGATGGCGGCATGTTTGATTTCCCGTACCAGCCCTGCGGGCAGGTAGACGTTGAATTGGATCTTTCGGTCCGGATCCGGGGTTGCTTTAGCAGACATAATTAGGATGCTAGCAAAGTAGATTGCTTGCGTATAGACCTTGGTGTCCGGACCTGCTGAACTGGGCGCATGGCGATCACCCTGCCCGAACTTCTGGTCCCCGATGCCGCCGTGTGGCGCGAATGGCTGGCCGAGCATCACACCGAGGCCGCGGGGGTGCGGCTAGTCCTGCATAAACAGGGCGGGAAGACGACGACGTTGACCCGGGCGGCTGCGCTCGACGAGGCCCTGTGCTTCGGGTGGATCGACGGACAGGCAGGTCGCCGCGATGAAGGCAGCTACCTGCTGCGCTTCACCCCGCGCCGGTCCGGCAGCGCCTGGTCGGCCATCAACGTCGGACTCGTGGATCGGCTGGTGGGAGCAGGACGGATGGCCCCCGCAGGGATGGCCGAAGTCGAAGCGGCACGCGCTGATGGACGCTGGGACAGCGCCTATGTCGGTCAGGCGACAGCCAAGCCCTCCGAGGAGCTATCCGCCGCGTTGGACGCAAATCCCGCGGCTGGCATGGCCTACGCGAGACTGAACAGCACCAACCGCTACGCGCTGTACTACCGGATCCACACACTCAAACGTGAGGAGTCCAAAACCCGCAAGATCGCCGAATTCGTGGCCATGCTCGAACGCGGGCAAGCCCCGTATGCCCAGCCGGGCTTTGCCGAAGCACCCAAACGGAGGAACACCCGAACCTGAGGCCGTGAGCGGGCCCCGGCAGCACGCTTTTTGTTGAGCCGCCCTTCACCCTTGACGGCGACCGGCAAACGCGCAATGGTTCAGCTACGGCGGTTCCACCGCGGTTGATCGAAGTGCCCGCCGCGTCATGAATCGATGGCAAATTGAGGTGGCGTCATGAGTAGGGTTCCCGCGAGTGCACGGGTAGTTGTCATCGGAGCCGGAATCGTGGGAAATTCCATCGTTCACCACCTGGCCCGGCTGGGTTGGCGGGATATCGTCCAACTCGATAAAGGGCCGATGCCGAATCCGGGGGGTTCCACCGGGCACGCCTCAAACTTTCTGTTCCCGGTGGACCACTCACGGGAAATCACCGATCTGACGGCCGACAGTATCCGCCAGTACAAGGACCTCGGCGTCTTCACGCAATCCGGCGGGTTCGAAGTTGCCCGCACCGAGGAGCGGATGCAAGAGCTCTACCGACGCTTGACCTCGGCCCGGGCCTGGGGCCTTGAATCGGAGATGGTCTCACCCGAAGCGGTGGTCGAACGCGTCCCATATCTCGAGCCCTCGGTCATCCGCGGCGCCTTCTGGTCCCCGGGGGTCGGCGTCGTTGATTCCCAAGGGGCCGGCACGTTGATGCGTGAGGCGGCCATGGGGCTTGACGCGCTGCAGGTCTGCGCCACGGTGGAGGTGACGGGCATGGATGTCGAGGCCGGGCGGATTCGCCGCGTGCATACCGACGCCGGAACCATCGAAACCGACACCGTCGTCATTGCCTGCGGAGTCTGGTCACCGAAACTGGCCCGGATGGCCGGGGCCTCCATCCCCTTGAGCCCCACCGTCCACCAGATGATCAGCGTCGGGCCGGTTCCGCAGTTCGCCGGCACCAGCGGAGAAATTTCCTTCCCCATCATCCGTGACATGGACACCGGCTGCTATGAACGCCAGCACGGCGGTGACCTGGAGATCGGCTCCTACGCACACCGGCCCATCCTGCACGACGCCGAAGACATCCCCTCCATCGCCCAGTCCAAACTCTCGCCCACCGAAATGCCCTTCACGGAAGACGATTTCGATCTGCAACTGGAGCAGGCCTTGGAATTGATGCCCGATATTCTGGGCAACCCCGAGGTGGAAATCCGGTACGCGATCAACGGGCTGCTCTCGCTGACCCCCGATGGTGCCCCGTTGTTGGGTGAAACCCCCGAGGTGGCAGGACTGTGGTCCGCAGCCGCCGTCTGGGTCAAGGAGGGCCCCGGTGTTGGACGGATGATCGCCGAGTGGATGACCACCGGCACGCCGGAATACGATACGCACACCTCGGACATCGCCCGGTTCTACCCGAACCAACGCACGCGGACCCACGTGAAGGCCCGGGTCGAGGAAGGCTTCAACAAGACCTACGGCATCGTGCACCCGGGCGAACAATGGCTCAGCAACCGCAATATCCGTCTCGCGCCGATGCACCCCGCCGAAACGGAACTCGGGGCCACCTTCTTCGAGGCCGCCGGCTGGGAGCGACCGCAATGGTACGCCTCCAACGCTCCGTTGCTGGCCGAATACGGCGAGGCGGTCATGGACCGGAGTGCCGAATGGGACTCCCGCTGGTGGTCACCCATCATCAACGCCGAGCATCTGGCGATGCGCGAGCGCGCCGGAATGGTCGACCTCTCAGCCTTCGCCATCTTCGACGTCGTGGGACCCGGGGCCCTGGACACCGTGCAAAAGGTGGCGGTGGCCCAAATGGATGTGGCGGTGGGGCGGGTCATCTACACCCCGGTGTTGGACGCTCGCGGTGGTTTTCGTGCTGACCTGACCATCATGCGCCTGGGCGAGGGCCACTTCAGGGTGGTCACCGGTGGCGGGAGCGGGAACATCGACCGCAAATGGTTCTCCGACCGGCGACCGGATCCGAGGACCACCCACGTTGTCGATCGCACCTCCGAACTGACCACCATCGGCCTCTGGGGTCCGCGGGCCAGAGACATCCTCGGACGGATCACCGACTCGGATATTTCGTCCGAGGGCTTCAAATTCGCCCACTGCCAAAACCTGGAAGCGGGTCCGCTGGTCGTTCACGCCTCACGGATCTCCTACGTCGGTGAACTGGGGTGGGAACTCTATGTGCCGATGGAGCAAGGGGCCCGTCTCTGGTCGCTGTTGGCCGAGGCCGGACGCGAGGATGGTCTGGTGCCGGTGGGCAACGGCGTCTACGGGACCACCGGCCGGATGGAGAAGGGGTACCGGGCGTTCGGTGCGGAACTGGACGCGGAGCGGACCATCGTGGAGACCGGAATGATGCGTCCGCGGGCGAAGACCGAGGAGTTCATCGGCCGCGAGGCATATCTGCGTCAGCGGTCGGAAACGCCGCTGCGGGTCCTGTGCACGCTGCAGGTGGAGGATCACCGGGACGGCGAGGGCATTTCCCGTTACATGCTCGGCGGCGAAGCGGTCACCGGCCCCGAAGGCGAACCACTGCTCGACGGGCACGGGCGTAGCTCCTATGTCACCTCGGCAGGATCGGCGCCATCACTGGGCGTGCACCTGCTGATGTCCTTCCTTCCTCCCGCGCAGGCCCGCATCGGAACCCGACTGGCCGTGAACTACCTGGGCCGCTCCTATCCGGCCACCGTGGCGGCCACCGATGCGACCCCGCTATTCGACCCCGAGAACCTCAGGATCAGGAGCTGAAGATGGTCAATGTATTGGTCTGCATTAAACGGGTCCCGGAAACCTCGGGCGAAATCCTCTTGAGCCAGGACGCTCGCAGCATCGACGCCCGCCATGTCGGCTATACGCTCAGCGAGCATGACGAATGCGCGATCGAACTCGGCGTCGGACTGGCGGCGGACACGGGCGGAGACGTCAGGGTCCTGAGCATCGGCACCGCCGAGGCGGCAGAACAGCTCCGGCACGCGGTGGCGCTGGGGGCAGGTGCGGCCACCCTGATCACCGTGGACCCCGAAACCTACGGCCCAGCGGATGTGGCGGCGACGATCGCTGCTGAAGTCAGGGCTTCGGAGACCACCTACGACCTGATCCTGGTCGGCAACGATGCCGCCGATACCGGCGACTTCCAGGTCGGCGTCCGGCTCGGATACGCCCTCGAGAGGCCGGTCCTGACGGGGATCAATACCGCGGAAATCCACGGCTCCTCGGTCCAGGCCCGAGGGGCAGGACCACAGGGGACCGACGTGTTCGAGGTCCCTTTGCCTGCGGTGATCGCCGTGCAGGAGGGAGGAGTGGAACCGCGATATCCGTCGATCCGGGGACGGATCAAGGCCAAGAGATTGACCATCGACCGCAAGGACTCCCACATTGAACCGGTCGGCTCCGGCCGGATCCGACTCACGTTGCCACCGGCGAAACCCAGCACCGTCCAGATCCTGGGTGAGGGGCCCGATGCCGTCCCGGCACTCGTCGAGGTGCTCGCCGCCAGCGGGGTGTTGAACCGATGATTCTCGTCCTCGTGGAAACCGACAACAGCGGGGCCACCCTCACCTCGCTGGAAACCCTGACCTTCGCACGAGAATTGGCCGGCAGACTCGGCGACGAAACCGTGGAGGCCCTGGTCGTGGGCCCCCTGGGCGCCGGCGAAGCATCGCCCACCGGTGCCCAGACGGCGCAGCGGGTGAAGGAACGGCTGTCGACGCAATTAGCTGAACACTCAGTGCGTTCCATTCACCATGCCACCGGCGAACGGCTGGAACGCTACGGCGCGGCCGCCTGGGCCACCGCACTGGGAGCCCTTCCCGCCGAGTACCTCCTCGCCGCAGGCACCCCGCGCGGCAGCGAGGTGCTGGCCCATATGGCCGCCCGGACGGGGGCCATGATGGCGGCCAACGCCGTGGGCATCGTCGGCACCGAACCCCTGATCGTCTCGCGCCAGGTGATGGGTGGGGCGGTGTTCGAGCACATGCGGCTTGACGGGTCCCCGCAGATGATCACCGTCGCCGGGCATGCTGTGGACCCGGTGGCCGCCGAGGAGCCCAGCGAGCCGCCCTGGCATGAATTCGAGCCTGAGCTCTCCGACGCCGACCTGGTCACCGCCGTCGTACGGGTCGAAACCGGCGCACCGGATGCCACCTCGACGCTGACCGGGGCCCGGGTAGTGGTCGGGGCAGGCCGCGGAGTGGGCAGCGCCGATGGTTTCGATGACCTGCTCGAACTGAAGGAGCAGCTGGGGGCCGCCATGGGGGCATCCCGGGTGGTCACCAGCCTCGGCTGGCGCCCCCACCACGAACAAATCGGCCAGACAGGCAGCAGGATCTCCCCGGATGTCTACCTTGCCTGCGGGATTAGTGGCGCCGTTCAGCATTGGGCCGGCTGCCAGTCGGCCAAGATGATCGTGGCCATCAACACCGATCCCGATGCGCCCATGGTCACCCAGGCCGACTATGCCATCATCGGTGATCTGCACCAGGTGGTGCCGGCTCTCACCGCCGAACTACGGCGGCGGGAGTCCTCGGGTGGATGAGTTTCGGGCCCGGTAGCCTCATGGGGCCGGAGGCTGAGTGTGGCGGACAGGAGAATGATGAGAACCTCGAGCAACCGAACCGTTGCGGGCTTCAGGCAGTCCACATGGTTCAAGATGGTCTGGATATCCCCCCTCGTGATCGTGGTTCTGGCCGCGGCGGTCCTGGGCGCCAGAGGGTATCTGGGAAGCTCTGCGGGACGAGAATTCCTGGCGGACTACCCGGGCCAGCCGCCGGCCACCGCGGACACCCCCAACGGTTTTCCCTGGTGGCTGCAATGGCAGCACTTCTTCAACTTCTTCCTGATTTTCCTGATCATCCGCGCCGGGTGGATGGTGCGGACCCAACGGACCCCTGAAGCCTATTGGACCCGCACGGTAGGCCCCCGCAATCGGCAGAACCCTCCCGCCAAAATGAGCATCTACCTGTGGCTGCACTACAGCCTGGGCTCGCTCTGGATCCTCAACGGGGTGGTCTTCTACATCCTGCTCTTTTCCACCGGGCACTGGAGGCGGATCATTCCGACCGGGTGGGACGTCTTCCCCCAGGCGTTCTCGGCGGGACTGCAATACCTATCGCTGGAGTGGCCGATGGAATCAGCCTGGCAGAACTACAACGGAATCCAGCTGCTGGCCTATTTCGTCACCGTGTTCATTGCCGCCCCGCTGGCGGTGGTGACCGGCCTGCGGATGTCTTCGGTGTGGTCCAACCAATGGAAAATCAATCGCTATTATCCGGTCCTGCTGGCCCGGGCCATTCACCTGCCGGTGATGTTCTACTTCGTGGTGTTCATCTTCGTGCACGTGCTGTTGGTCTTCACCACCGGCATGCGCCGCAACCTCAACTACATGTACAGCAGTCAGGGGCAGGACACGGTCAATTGGGTGGGATTCTGGGTCTTCGTCGTCGCGGCGATCATCGTGGTGGCCGGCTGGATCGCCGCCCGGCCACTGTTCCTGCAGCCGGTCGCCCAGCTCACCGGCAAGGTCACCCGGCGCTAGCCGGGGGAGGGCGCGGGGCATCGGCGGCCGGGCCTCCTAACGCTGGTAGCGCTGGACGAAGTTGCGCAGGATCAGGCCCGGCCAGGTGACATCGGCCGCATAGGCGAGCTCGGTCAGCGGGCCGGCCTCCTCGGGAGGGAAATAGCCGGCGTCACGGTAGATCGCAATGCGCGTGGCCAGCCCGTCGCCGTCGAGCTCCGGATGGAACTGGGTGGCATAGAGGTTCGTGCCGATCCGGAACATCTGCACCGGGCAAGGCCCCGAGGTCGCCAACAGGACGGCGTGCCGGGGCAGTGTCGAAACGGCTTCCTTATGCCCGACGAAGGCCTCGAAGGCGGGAGGCAACCCTGCCGTGAGCGGATCGCGGGCCCCTGCCTCGGTCAGCTCGATATGGGAGAGCCCGACCGGTTCGGAATGGGTCCGATCCACGGTGCCCCCCTGATGGGTCCCCAGGGTCCCGATGCCGTAGCAGGCGCCCAGAAACGGGAAGTCATGCTCGATGAGCTGGTCCAACAGTGCCGAGATCTCGGATTCGACCCGTAGTTGGGACTTGGATTTACGGGCCGGGTCATCCGAAGAGTTGAACGGACCGCCGCCGAGCATGATGCCCGAATAGGCCTCCAGTTCCAGCGGTTCCGGCAGCGGGGAGGCGCCCAGAGCCATCACGGCCAGCATCGAAGCCGGCAGACCCGAGGCGGCCAGGAATCCACGGACCTCGTCCTGGGCAGCCACGGGGTCCTCGCGGGTGGACAGCAGCAGGAAGGGGCGGGCGCCGGAAACGGGACTCATGAGCGAATCCTACGACGTCCCGAGGGGTGGAGTGTCCGCGACGCAGACGCTAGAGTGGCATTTGAGTTAACAACCATTAACCGGGTGGATCATGTCCACCCCTCGGGAGGAAAAATGGAGATCGCCGGGGCCTCGGCCCTCATCACCGGTGGCGCGTCCGGCCTGGGTGCCGCAACCGCCAAAAAACTCTACGACGCAGGAGCCCATGTGGTCCTGCTCGACCTGCCCGGCTCGGCCGGCGAGGATGCCGCCATCGGCCTGGGGGAGCGCGCTCGCTTCGTCGCCGCGGACGTCACCAACGAAGACGAAGTCCGGCGGGCCGTCGAGGTCGCCAGCGATATGGCACCACTGCGCATCCTGGTCAACTGTGCCGGGGTGGCGACACCGGGCAAGGTGTTGTCCCGGGACGGCGTCCTGCCGCTGGCCTCCTTCGAGAAGGTGGTGGCCGTGAATTTGATCGGCACGTTCAACGTCGTTCGGCTCGCCGCCGAAGCCATGGCGGGAACCGAGCCGCTCCTCGATGACGAGACCGGGACCGAGGAGCGCGGTGTCATCGTGAACACCGCTTCGGTCGCGGCTTTCGACGGCCAGATCGGGCAGCCCGCCTATGCGGCCTCCAAGGGCGGCGTCGCGGCCATGACCCTTCCACTGGCCCGCGAGCTCGCCCGGCAGCAGATCCGCGTCATGGCCATCGCACCGGGGATCTTCGAAACCCCGATGCTCGCCGGTCTGCCGCAGGAAGCCCAGGATTCCCTCGGCGCCCAGGTGCCCCACCCCTCACGGCTGGGCAAGCCGGCCGAATACGCTGCGCTGGTCGAACACATCATGTCCAACCAGATGCTCAACGGCGAGACCATTCGGCTCGACGGGGCCATCCGCATGGCCCCGAAATAAGGACTGACATGACCGTGAAGAACGAGGGCGGCAACCCTGCCCGCCGACCCCGCGAACTCCCGGGGGCCGACTTCCTGGACATCGAGTCACAACTCGATGACCGGGAACGAGCCAAGCTGGCCGAGGTGCGTGCCTTCGTCGCCGAACACGTCACCCCCTATGCCGGGCACTGGTGGACGGCGGAGGAATTCCCCTTCGACCTGCTGCCGAAGCTCGGGGCGTTGGGGGTGAGCACGCCGACCCGGCACGGCTATTCGACGCTGTTCCACGGCCTGCTCATCGCCGAACTCGCCCGGGCCGACGCCTCGCTGGCCACGTTCTTCATGATCCACCATGACCTTTTCGTGGAGTCCCTGCACGACTTCGGCACCGCGGGTCAGCGCGAACGCTATTTGGCCGACGCGGCTGCCCTGCGCACCACCGGGGCCTTTGCCCTGACCGAGCCCGATCACGGTTCCGATGTCGCCAAGGGGATGGCCACCCGGGCCAGACGGGAAGGCGATACCTGGGTGATCAACGGAGCCAAACGGTGGATCGGCAACGGCACGTTCTGCGAGCACCTGCTGCTTTGGGCCCTCGACGAGGACACCGGTGAGGTGCGCGGGTTCGTCCTGGACACCTCCCTGCCCGGGGTGAAAACCTCAAAAATTGAGCAGAAGATCTCGCTGCGAACCGTCCAGAACGCCGACATCCTGCTTCAGGGCGTGCGGGTCCCGGAGGAGGACCGTTTCCCCGGGATTGATTCCTTCGCCGATATCAACCAGTTGTTGCGCTCCAGCCGCATCATGGTCGGGTGGCTCGCCGTCGGACAACAACTGGCAGCCTTCGAAGTTTTGCGGGCCTATGTGCTCGAACGTGAACAGTTCGGTCGGCCGTTGGCTTCCTTCCAGCTCATCCAGCAGAAGCTGGCCACCATGTTGGGAAATGCCACGGCGTCGATGGCGTTGATGACCCAGATCGCCCACGCACAATCGCGGGGAACCGAGAAAATGGAGCAAGCGGCCCTGGCCAAGGCGTTCGCCACCGAGAGGATGCGCGAGACCGTGGCCTTGGGCCGGGCCGCGATGGGTGGGAACGGGATCGTCGCCGACCAGCGGATGGCCAAGATCTTCGCCGATGCCGAAGCCATCTACACCTACGAGGGCACCTATGACATCAACCAGCTGATCGTCGGCCGGGCGGCCACCGGAATTTCGGCCATCGCCTGAGGCCCGGTTCGAAGCGGGCACCGTCGAGCATTACGCTGGGGCGGTGCCCTCGTTTCGTGCCCAGTTGAACATCCTGTCCCTGCGTCCCGGGAACCGCCCCGAAGCGGTGATGGACGCGGCCGTCGCTTCCCTGGCCGAGCGCCACCATGTGGAAGCAAACCAACTCGATATCGTCGCCGGCATCCCACGGATCACCCTGCGCTTCACCGTTGAGGAAGAAGAGTACGACGCCGATCTGCGCGCCGCCCGTGCGGCTGCTGCGCTGATGCGTGCCGCCGTTGAAGAGGTGGCTGCCACCCAGCGACTGGTCGTGCTGCGCCGGGTGCGCGGCCGGTGGACGGCGCTCTAGAACTCGGTGCGCTGCCCGCGGGCTGCGCGGCGTTCGGCGTGGCCGATCTGGTACCTGCGGTTCTCCGTGGCCAGGAGCACGATGAACGCGCACAGCCCACAAACGATCGCCACCGGTGCCGAGGACTGCAGGGTGATGAGCCGGTCCAGCATGACCCAGAACAGTCCCCAGGCGAAGCCCAACGCCACCACGATGCGGCCCCGTTCGGACATGGAGAAACTGGCGGCGGCCCACGTGCAGCCGACGATCGCCAGGACGGCCCACAACGAGGCCGGAAGGAGCAGGGTGAACCCGGCGCGGGTCAACGCGATGGATAGCGTCGCCGGCAACAGGACCAGCATCCAGCCCAGGAAGAGAGCCGCCGGACCGTCAACGAAAACCCGCTCCATATTCGAACGGGCGGTGCGCTGGTTCATCCGACGGACCGCATAGACCAGGACGGTGGTCAGCGCCAACGCCACGACCACCGACAGGAACACCAGTGAGGAACGGGCGCAGAGCAGCCATAAGGCCCCCAGGAGCCCGGCGCCGGCGGTGAGATAGCCGATCTCGCGTTGCCGGTAGGAGGAACGTTGGCTCGGATGCCATTGGAAGATCGCATAGAGAGCGATCCAGATGAACAGGATGCCCCAGATCATGAACGAGTTGCTATTGGGCGCCAAGAGGGCATTTTCGGGGCCATAAGCCGAATGGGCCGCCGAATGCGCGGTGCTGCCCCCGAACCAACCCAACCCCATGAAACCCAAGAAGAGGGAAGCCGCGGCCACCACTGAAACGATGATGCGGCGCATCAGGTCCGAACGATGCTCGGGTGGATCGGGGTCGCTGGAAGGCAAGTTATAGGGCGGGACGTAGATCGGGCCCTCGTCGTCCACCCAGAAGGGGCTCGTATTGCGCAGCTGTTCCGCGGTGCGGGGGACTTCCGCGGCGTCGACGATCGCTTCGCGGGCATTTTCCACCAGGGACTCGAGATCGTTGCTGGAGGCGGTGGCCCGGGCGGCAGCTTCCTCGGCGGCCCGTTGGGCTGCTTCGGCCTCGGCGGCCAGGCGGGCCGCTTCATCGGCAGCCCGTTGACGTTCGGCGGAGGCTTCGGCTTCAGCTGCTTCGGCCGCTTCGCGTTCGGCCCGCTGACGGGACTTTTCCTCGCGGGCCTTCGCCCGGGCCTCGGCGCGACGGCGGGAGGCTTCACGCTGGGAAGCGATGGTCCGCGCGGTACCGGTTTTCGTCTTGCGGGCCAGTTCCTGCCAATCGGGGGAGTCGATTCCGTCGAGCCACGTGTTCAACCGGGTCTTGGCGTTCTCGTCGGGTAGCCGCCCGCGGGCCCCGTCGGTGGCCATATGCCGTGAGGGAGCGTCGGCGGCGTCCAAGAAACCTTCTGGGTGGCGTGTGGGCTTCGGCGGCAGCGTGGTGGAGTACACCGTGGAGGAAGCGTCGTCGTGCGCTGCTGACGGGGGGTCCGCCGGTGCGGAGGTCTCCGGGCGAGGGGGCGCGGGGGGCTGATGGGCACGCAGACGCTCCAGCGCCTCGGAGGCAGCCGAAGTCTCCTGGCGTGTTTCTGTCATGACGTGGAATCCCCTTTACCCGCTATTTTCATGGCAATGATTCCTCCCCATACCACCGCTCATAGCCTACCCAATGTGAGGGTGCTGTTTGGGGACGTTAGCGCGGATTCGGCCCCAGCTGTGGCCGGATTGTGACCCCGACCTGCCTCTTTAGCTCCGACGAATGGACGTAACAGCTCCGACATGGTCCAGCAGCTAGTGGACGGGGCCCGGAAATTCGCCCAGATTCCGTTCCGAGGTGAACGTGACCGGGGTGTGGGCCAGCGGGTCGGTGAAGGAGATGGAATGCGCCAACAGCTGCAACGGGCGGGTGAAATCATCCGGCGCCTTCTCCAGCAGGTCGGGATAGAACGCGTCGTTGATGATTCCCAGACCGAGGGCCGCCATATGCACGCGCAGCTGGTGGGTCTTGCCCGAATGCGGGCGCAGCCGGAAGAGCCCGACGGCGGTGCCCGCGTGGACACCGGTGCTCACGCCGGTGCGCAACACATCGACCCGGGTTTCGGCGTTCGGTTCCCCGGGCTGGGTCAAAGCCAGCAGATGGCCCTTTTCCTTGACCATCCGGTTGCGGTACTCGGCCGGGAAATCGGTGGCGGTGGCCCGGTGGCTACCGGTGATCTGCCGGACTGCCTGGCCGTGCCGGCCCGGGGCGGAGTCCAGGAACGGTTCCGTTGCGGCCGCGGCCTCATCCCATGTGGCGGGCAGAGTGGCGACGCAACGGTACTCCTTCTGGATTCTGCGATGTTCGAAGAGGACCTGGTAGGCGCCGCGGGTGGCCGGATTCGTGGAAAAGAGGATGATGCCGGCGGTGGCCCGGTCGAGCCGGTGCATCGGCACCAGGTCAGGGAGGTCCAGCCGATTGCGCAGACGCACCAGCGCCGACTCCTGGATGAACCGGCCGCCGGGGGTGCTGGGCAAAAAATGTGGTTTATCCACGACCAGCAGGTTCTCGTCCTGGAACAGGATCGTTTCGGTCACCGGCAGGATCGGTTCGTCGGGGAGGTTGCGGTAGTACCAGAGGAAATCATGCACGCCCAGCGGCGTTTTCGTGGTCAAGGGTTCGGCGCCCAAGCCCACGACTTCCCCCTCACGGAAACGGCGGACGATCCCTTCGGGGTCGACATGACCGAAGCGTTCGAGCATGTAGTCCATGACCGTCGCCCAGGGTCCCTCCCTCGGGATGCGCAACCGGGTGGCGTTGACGCCGTTGCGGACGGGAAGGGGGGATTGCATGGCCATGGAATAAGTTTCCCACGTCAGCGGGCAGGCCCGATTCAGGCGAAGGGATCCGTCTGGCAGCCGGGGCAGAAGTAGAGGTCACGTTCGTTCAGGTCGATGCCGCGTTCACACCGTTCAGTGCCGGTAGCCTGTTGCTGGGCATCGACCTTGACCTGGCCGGTGCCGCCCTCGGGCAGAGGTCCGCCGGTCTCCGGGATCCGACGTCCCGCAGATATCCGTTCCTCGGTACGGGGCAGCCCGGCTGACGGACGGGGCTGGCCGAGCTTGCGATATTCGATGGTGTCCCCGCAACGTAGGCAGGGCTTCCCAGCTCGCCCGTAGACCCAGTACTGGTCGCGCATCGGAGGGGTCGTGGTGACCCGACGGGAGCGGTCCTTATTGGCATGCAGGAGTTGGTGGGCCAGATCGACCAGATAGGCGGGGTCGGGCACCAGACTGGTGGGGGTGCGGGGGTGCAGGCCCAGCAGGAAGAGCAGTTCCGAGCGGTAGATGTTCCCCAGCCCGGCGATGACCCGCTGGTCCAGCAAGGTCAGGGCGATGGGCCGGTCGGGCATCATGGCCAGGCGGCGATGTACCTCCTCGGCATCCCAGGAAGCGCCCAGCGGGTCGGGTCCCAGATGGCCGACGGCGTCTGGTTCATCGACGGTGCGGATCACCCGCAGGAAACCCAAATCGAAGCCGACCGCCTGGAAGTCGGGGTTGCGCAGCACGCAGCGCGCCTTGAAGGCCGGGGCGCGCCAGCGCTCTCCCGTGGCGTAGACATCCCAATGACCGTCCATCATCAGGTGCGAATGGATGCTCAGGTCGGCGACCCGGATGAGGAGATGCTTGCCCCGGGAGATGACCGAGGAGACCGTCTGGGAGGCCAAGTTCAAGGTGGCATAGGACGGAACCCGGAAATCGCTGGACTGCAGGACCCTGTTGCTCAGTGCCGCATCGAGCCGACGGGCTGCCCGGTAGACGCTGTCACCCTCTGGCACTGCTGGTCACTTCCTTCGTTGCTAGCTTCATCGCTGGCCCACTGTGTGGAGTGGCTCACACTATACCGGTCGTCGTCAAAGGACTCACGGGCGGAAGCGCAGCCCGTTGGGTGAGGAGTGGAATCCCGCAGCCAATAAAGCCCTAGCCAGCGCCGTATCGGGGACGGGGGCGCCATTGACCTTATCCAGCGCGATCCGCTCCACCCGTGCGGTCCGCAGGGCCGCCACGAGCGCCCGAGCCGCGGCGTCGAGCTCGGTCTGGTCGTCGGTGAAGGCCAGGGCCGTTCGGCCGCCACGCTCCAAATACAGGCCCAACCGGCCATCGAGGAGAACGACGACGGCGCCGGCCTTGCGTCCCGGGCGTTGCCCCGTGGGGGAGGGGGCATCGTCGGCGGAGCCCAGGACCGGCCAAGGCAGTGCCGCGCCGTAGGGGTTGGCCGGGTCGGTGGCCGCCAGGGCGATGGCTGCCGGGACCCGCCCGGAGCCCCCGGCGTGGGAGGCTGCAGCATCGAGATCGGTATCCCGGGTGTGTCCGCGCAGCCGGTCCACGGTCGCGGGGACGGAGAACTGGGCCGCCCCGAGGCGTTCGATGAAATACCCCCTGCGGGTCCTGCCCGATTCCTCCAGCCGGGCCAGGACCCGGTAGAGCCTGCCGAAACCACCGGGCACGTTCTCCGCCATCACCGAACCGCGGGTGAGCACCCCGTACCTGTCGAGCAGGAATTCGGCGCCGGCATGAGCCCGGATCGTCGGGTCGGCCTCCGGTGCAGGGAGCAGGGACCAGCGTCCTGCGGCTTGAGGCTGGGCCGGGGCGACGGGCGCTGAGGAGGCGACAGCGCCGGGTCGCAGGCCGGAGGCATGCATTCCCGGACCCCGGGGCGAGCGCATCCGCCCCAGCCGGGGCGACCTGGCCCGGGGGGAGGCCCCGCGGGGTTTATGGGCGGTCCGTCCACCGCCGAGCAGCCCGCGCACCGGGGCGAAGGTGTCGTTGCCGATCCTGCCGGACCACACCAGTTCCCAGAGCGCGGTCAGCACGGATTCGTCCTGACCGGTGACGGCCAGACCCTCGGTGACCTGGCGGAAGAAGAAGCCGCCCCCGCTGCCCAGTACCTCAAGGATCCGCAGCTGCAGCTCGGAGGGCTCGAAATCGGGGTCGGGGTTCAGCGTCAGTGCTGCCTCCGCCGCGGGGTGCAGGCTGATCCAGCCGTCGTTTCCCGCCAGCGTCCCGGCACCGGACCACAGCACCTCCCCAGTGGCCATCAACTCGTCGAGCATTCCCGGCTGGTAGTCCGAAACCCGGGCAGGGAAGACGAAGGCCTCCCAGGCGCTCGCCGGAACCGGTACCCCGGCCAGCTGGTCGATCACCGTGGCCACGCCGTCGATACCGCGCAGGTTCTCGCCCACGAACTGCCAGTCGGGAAGGAACCTGCCGAACGTGGCATCGTCCACGGGTTCGACCTCGGCCCGCAATGCGGCCAGCGAGCGCCTGCGGATCCGGCGCAGCACCTCGGCGTCGCACCATTCGCTGGCCGCCGGCGCCCCGGCTGCCGAATCGCCGGTGGCGGGCCGGAACTCGCCTTCGACCACCCGTGATTCGGTACCCAGACGCTTGAGGACCGACAGGACGACGGCGGTGCCCAACCCCAGTGCGGTGGCTGCCTCGGACACGGTAAAGGGACCGTGGGTGCGCCCGTAGCGTCCGACGAGGTCGCCCAACGGGTCGGCCACCGGTTCGATGAAGGCCAACGGGATGCCCATCGGCAGGGGGATCCCCAACCCGTCGCGTAACCGGGCGGCATCCTCGATCGCCGCCAGCACCGGTTCCCCGGCCAGGTTGATGCGCAGGGCCCGGTTGCTGCGCAGCAGGGCCTCGGCGTAGCCGGCCGCCTCGTCGACGGTGGCTGGCGCAGGCACCGGTTCGACACCGGGAACGTTCTTCTCCGGCTCGACGCTGGGGTCCACCGTCTCGGGCTCCTCCGGTTCGGCGGCAGGCCGCAGCCGGGCGGCCAGCTCCTCGATCCCCAACGGGCCGAGCAGGCGCAACAGATCGGCGGCCCCCTCCAGACCCTTGAGCCGACGGTGGGGGGCCACCCGTTGGAGTTCGGCCTCGGTGCTGGCGATGACGTCGGGGTCCAGCAGATCGCGTAGCTCGGTGCGGCCCAGCAGGTCGCCCAACAGGGACGGGTCGATCGACAGGGCTGCCGCCCGGCGTTCGGCCAGCGGGGAGTCGCCCTCGTAGAGGAATTGGGCGACATAGCCGAAGAGCAGGGTCTGGGCGAAGGGTGAGGGCTGGCGGGTGGTCGTCTCCACGATCCGCAGCCCCCTGCCCTGCAGCTCGGCGGCGATCGAGCGCAGCGAGGGAAGGTCGTAGACGTCTTGCAGGCATTCCCTGACCGTCTCGAGGATGATCGGGAAGGACGGGTATTTGCGCGCCACATCCAGCAGCTGGGCCGAGCGTTGGCGTTGCTGCCACAGCGGGCTGCGTTTGGCGGGGTTCTGCCGAGGCAGCAGCAAGGCCCGGGCCGCACATTCGCGGAAACGCGAAGCGAACAGGGCCGAGCCACCCACCTCGTTCGTCACGATGGCATCCAGCTCCTCGGGATCGAAGAGGAAGAGCTCGGCCCCGGGCGGCTCGTCGTCCATCATCGGCACCCGCAGGACGATCCCGTCGTCGGCGGCCATCGCCGACCCGTCCATCCCGAAGCGTTCGTGCAGCCGGGCCCCCACGGCCAGCGCCCACGGGGCGTGCACCGGCATGCCAAACGGGGAGTGCAGGACCACCCGCCAGTCGCCGAGCTCGTCCTGGAAGCGTTCAACCACCAAGGTGGTGTCGCTGGGGATGATGCTGGTGGCTTCCTGCTGTTCGGCCAGGTAACCGGTGAGGTTGGCCGCGGCCCAGCCGTCCAGGCCGATCGCTGCCAGCCGGGCCCCGGCATCGTCGTCGCTGGCTCCGCCAATTTCGCGGCGGAACCTGCCCAACGCCCGGCCCAGCTCGGCGGGACGACCCAGCGAGTCGCCCTTCCAGAAGGGGAGTTTGCCGGGCTGGCCGAAGGCGGGGGAGACCAGGACCTTATCGTGGGTGATGTCCTCGATCTTCCAGCTCGTCGCCCCCAAGGCAAAGACGTCGCCGACCCGGGATTCGTAGACCATCTCCTCGTCGAGTTCGCCCACCCGGCGCCCGCCGCCACTCTGGTCCTCGGTGCCGATCAAAAAGACCCCGAACATGCCCCGGTCCGGGATGGTGCCCCCGGAGGTCACGGCCAGACGTTGGGCCCCGGGCCGACCGGACAGGGTGCCGGCATCGCGGTCCCAGATGATGCGTGGACGTAGTTCGGCGAACTCATCGGAGGGGTATTTGCCGGCCAAGAGGTCAAGGGTCGCGTCGAAGGCCGAACGGGGCAGTGCGGCAAAGGGCGCCGACCGGCGGACGACGTCGAACCATTCCTCCGCATCGACCTCACCCAACGCTGCGGCGGCGACGGTCTGCTGGGCCAGGATATCCAGCGGGTTCGCCGGAATGGACAGCGCCTCGATGGCCCCGGAGCGCATGCGTTCGACGGTGATGGCCGTGTTGACCAGATCCGAGCGCTGCTTGGGGAAGAAGGCCCCGGTGGACACCTCCCCGACCTGGTGTCCGGCCCGGCCCACGCGTTGCAGCCCGGAGGCCACCGAATGCGGGGATTCGACCTGGATGACCAGATCCACCAGTCCCATGTCGATGCCCAGCTCCAGCGAGGAGGTGGCCACGACGCAGCGCAAGTGCCCGGACTTCAGATCATCCTCGATGCCGGCGCGTTGATCCTTGGAAACCGAACCGTGGTGGGCCCTGGCCAGCACGGCCTCGGCGCCTGAGCTGGCACCTGCCTGCGCCATGACCTGCGCGGGCGGATGCTGCGGTGCGGGGGCGATGGACGGTTCGGTGGCCGGTTCGGCCCACGGATCGGAGCCGGTCAGTTCCTGCCGGGCCGCGTGGATCTCGTTCAGGTTCGCCGTCAGCCGTTCGGCCAGGCGTCGGGAGTTCGCGAAGACGATCGTGGAGCGGTTGGCCTCGATGAGGTCCACGATCTTCTCCTCCACATGCGGCCAGATGCTCGCCTGCGGTTGGAAGCCGGCCAGCTCATCGAGCTCGCTGGTCTCGGCCGCGGCGGGCAGGTTCGTCATGTCTTCCACCGGGACGGTGACCGTCAGGTCCCAGGTCTTCTCCGAGGGCGGAGCCACGATGTCCACCGGCCGGGAACCGCCCAGGAACCGGGCGACCTCGGCCCGGGGTTCCACGGTGGCGGAGAGCCCGATGCGTTGCGCCGGGCTTTTCAGCAGGGCATCGAGCCGTTCGAGCGATACCGCCAGATGGGCACCGCGTTTGGTGCCGGCGACGGCGTGAACCTCGTCGATGATGACCGTGTCGATGCCGGTGAGTGTCTGGCGGGCCTTGGAGGTCAGCATCAGAAACAGTGACTCGGGGGTGGTGATGAGGATATCCGGCGGGGTCGTCAGCAGTTTGCGGCGGTCATTGGCCGGGGTGTCTCCCGAACGCACGCCAACACTGACCTCGGGGGCCGGCAGGCCGAGTCGTTGGGCCATCTGGGTGATCCCGATCAGCGGTGCGCGCAGGTTGCGTTCGACGTCGACGCCGAGCGCCTTCAACGGGGAGATGTACAGGACCCGGGTCTTGCGTTTCGGGGCCTTCGCCTTCTTCCCTGGTGCAGCGACTGCGTCGTGAGCTTCGACTACTGGGAGGGCGGGTTGTTCGGTGCTGCTGCGGATGAACCCGTCCAGGGCCCAGAGGAAGGCGGAGAGGGTTTTGCCCGAACCGGTGGGGGCGACGACCAGGGCGTTGCTGCCGGCGGAGACCGCATCCCAAGCGCCGAGCTGGGCGGCCGTCGGCGCGGCAAAGGCACCCGTGAACCACTCGCGGGTCGCGGGCGTGAACTTCTGGAGCACTGCGGCTGCTGCGGGCTTTTCTGCCATCGCTGAAAGCCTACGCCGAAGCACCGACGAGTTGGCGCGGGGGCGGTCGAGGCACCTCGGCCACCATTATCGGTGGTGGTACGGCCGGCCGCCGACGATTTCCTGGGCACGGTAGAGCTGTTCGGCCACCACGAGCCGGACCAGCTGGTGGGGGAAGACCAGTTTGGACAGGCTCCAGGTGAAATCGGCCCGCTGGTGCACCGAGGTGTCGACGCCGTAGGCCCCGCCGATGACCAGCACCACCGGGCGGGCGGTATCCAACGGCTGTTGCAGGGTACGGGCCAGGGCCGGTGAATCGATGTTCTTCCCGCGTTCATCGAGCAGGACCATATGGTCCCGGGAGTGGACCTTGGCCAGGATGCGGGCGGATTCCTCGGTGCGGGCGGCGTCGCCTTCCCGGGACGAATGCGGCAGCAGGGCCCAGGACACGTCGAAGGGTTTCTTCATCCGCTTCGAATAGCGCTCGATGCCCTCGGCCACCCACGACTCGTGCTTCTTCCCGATGGCCAGTATGCGCAGCGTCATGGCACTAGTCTGTCAGTCATGCCCACCCCCTCTACACCCCGACGCCCTCAACGGGACCACCCGGTCGCCGATGCCGCGGCGCGACGCCTGCCATCGCGGCTCGGAGCCTATGGTGCCTTGTGGATCACGCTGGCCATCGGCGCCGCCTTCGTCACCCTGATGACCGCGGCCGCCGCGGAGATCTACGAATCGCTGGCGGAGAAGGATGATCTGGCGGCAGTGGACCGGCCGTTGCTGGCTCTCGTGATGACCTGGCGCAGCCCGGTGGCCGACACGGCAGTCACCTGGTTCACCAACACCGGCTCCGTCATCGGGATGTCGATCATCGCCTTGGCGGCGATCGCGGTGCTCACCAGGATCCGTCGGTCCTGGCGGCCGCTGCTGCTCATCGGTGCGGCGGGGGCCGGCTCCGTGGCGATGACCATTGCGGGTAAGGACCTCATCGGGAGGGCCCGGCCACCGATGGCCGATGCCGTTCCGCCCTACGAAACCTCGCCGTCGTTCCCCTCGGGCCATACGCTCAACGCCACGGCGATCATCGCGGTCATCGCCTATTTATGGTTCCTGCAGCTGGAGGCCCGGGCGGCCAGGGCATGGATGATCGCCGGCTGCGCGGCCTACGTGTTCCTGATCGGCTGCAGCCGCATCTATCTGGGGCACCACTGGTTCACCGACGTCGCCGTGGCCTGGGCGCTCGGACTGGGGTGGGCGGCACTGGTCGTGCTCTCCCATCACGTCTTCAACACCGTCCGCCGGGTCAGGCGCGAACAGGACCCGAAGCGGTTATAGCCCTTCCCGGGGACAGCTCATTTCCCTGACTGGTGCTTCACCCCGGACAGCACGTCGTGGTTCAGCTGGGAGATCATATCCAGCGGGATCCCCGCCGGGCAGACCGCGGTGCATTCGCCGATCTGGGTGCACCCGCCGAAACCTTCGGCGTCGTGCTGTTCTACCATGGCCAGGGCCCGCTCGTCGCGTTCGGGCTGGCCCTGGGGCAGCGAACCGAGGTGGGTGATCTTCGCCCCGAGGAACAACGAGGCAGACCCGTTGGGGCAGGCGGCCACGCAGGCCCCGCACCCGATGCAGGCCGCCGCGTCGAAAGCCCGGTCGGCGTCCTTCTTCGGCACGGTGACGGCATTGGCGTCGGCTGCGGCCCCGGTAGGGGCGCTGATATAGCCGCCGGCCTCGATGATCCGGTCCAGCGCGCTGCGGTCCACCACCAGATCCCGGATCACCGGGAACGCCGCCGAACGCCAGGGTTCGACGTCGATGACCTGGCCGTCCTCGAAGTGGCGCATGTAGAGCTGGCAGGTGGTGGTCAACGCCTCGGGGCCGTGGGCCAGCCCGTTGATCACCAGCGAGCACATCCCGCAGATGCCCTCACGGCAGTCGTGGTCGAAGGCCACCGGTTCCCCGCCGTTGAGCGTGAGGTCCTCGTTGAGTAGATCGAGCACCTCCAGGAAGGACATGTCGGGGGAGATGTCGGCGACCTCGTAGGCCTCCATGGCACCTGGCTCGTCCTGATGGTGTTGGCGCCAGATCCGCAAGGTGATGTTCATTTGTAGCTCCTTTGCTGGACCTTGATGTTCTCGAATTCCAGGTTTTCGCGGTGCAGCACCGGGGAGGACCCGTCGCCACCGAATTCCCAGGCGGCCACGTAGCTGAAGTCCTCGTCCTGGCGCAGGGCCTCACCGCCTTCGGTTTGGCTTTCGGAACGGAAATGCGCCCCGCAGGACTCTTCGCGGTGCAAGGCGTCGATGCACATCAGCTCCGCGAGTCCGAAGAAGTCGGCGACCCGGCCGGCCCGCTCGAGGGACTGGTTCAGTTCCTCATTGACCCCGGTGACCTTCACCTCTGTCCAGAAGGCTTCGCGCAGCCGGCGGATCTCTTTGATCGCGTGGGTCAGTCCTTCGGCATTGCGTTCCATGCCGCAGTACTCCCAGACGATGGACCCGAGTTCCTTATGGAAGGAATCCACCGAGCGGCTCCCGTCGATGGCCAGCAGTCGGGCCGTGCGCTCCCGGACCCCCTCGGCTGCCTCGACGACGGCGGGGTGGTCGGCATCGACGTCCTCGGGCAACGGGTTGCGGGCCAGATAGTCGTTGATGGTTCCGGGCAACACGAAGTAGCCGTCGGCCAGTCCCTGCATCAGGGCGCTGGCGCCGAGCCGGTTGGCTCCGTGGTCTGAGAAGTTTGCCTCGCCGATGACGAAGAGCCCGGGGATGGAGCTTTGCAGATCGTAATCCACCCACAGCCCACCCATCGTGTAGTGGATGGCCGGATAGATGCGCATCGGCGCCTGGTAGGGGTCCTCATCGGTGATCTTCGCGTACATGTCGAAGAGGTTGCCGTATTTCTCCTCGATGACATGCCGGCCCAGCCGCTTGATGGCATGGGTGAGGTCCAGATATACCCCCAGGCCTCCCGGGCCCACGCCACGGCCTTCGTCGCATTGCTTCTTCGCCGCCCGCGAGGCCACATCCCGGGGCACCAGGTTGCCGAAGGCCGGATAGACCCGCTCCAGATAGTAGTCGCGTTCGTCCTCGGGAATGTCCGCCGGGGCCCGGTCATCCCCGGCCTGGGACGGAACCCAGATCCTTCCGTCATTACGCAGCGACTCGCTCATCAGGGTGAGTTTGGATTGGTGGTCCCCGCTGACGGGGATGCAGGTGGGGTGGATCTGGGTATAGCAGGGGTTCGCGAAATAGGCTCCCTTACGGTGGGCCCGCCACGTGGCGGACACATTGCAGCCCATCGCATTGGTGGAAAGGTAGTAGACGTTGCCGTAGCCGCCGCTGGCCAACACGACGGCGTCGGCCACATGTGTTTCGAATTCGCCGGTGACCATATCCCGGACCACCACGCCGCGCGCCTTGCCGTCGATGACGATGAGGTCGAGCATCTCGTGGCGGGTATTCAACTCCACGGTCCCGGCCCCGACCTGGCGCTCCAGGGCCTGGTAGGCGCCCAACAGCAGCTGCTGGCCGGTCTGCCCGCGGGCGTAGAACGTCCGGGAAACCTGGACGCCGCCGAAGGAGCGGGTGTCCAGCAGGCCGCCGTATTCCCGGGCGAAGGGGACCCCCTGGGCCACCGCCTGGTCGATGATCGCCGCGCTGACCTGGGAGAGGCGGTAGACGTTGGATTCCCGTGAGCGGTAGTCCCCGCCCTTGACGGTGTCGTAGAACAGCCGTTGGATGCTGTCGCCGTCGTTACGGTAGTCCTTCGCCGCGTTGATCCCGCCCTGGGCGGCGATGCTGTGGGCGCGGCGGGCGCTGTCCTGATAGCAGAAGACCTTCACGTTGTAGCCGGCCTCGCCCAGGGTTGCCGCAGCGGAGCCACCAGCCAGCCCCGTGCCGATGACGATGATGGAGACCTTGCGGCGGTTGGCCGGACTGATCAGCTTGGCCTCGAAGCGGCGCCGATCCCACCGGTCCTTCAGCGGTCCGCCGGGGTCCTGGGTGTCCTGCAGCGGATCACCTTCGGCAAAGTATTCGTTCATCATGGTCCTACCCATCCGATCAAGATGCTCAGTGGCGGTACGAGGAAACCGGCGATGATCACGAAGGTGACCACAGAGGCCAAGCCATTGAGCCGGCGTCGTACTGCCACGCTGGTGTTCGCGCCCAGGGAAGCGAAGGCGGCCCAGATGCCGTGGCGCAGGTGGAAGCCCAAGGCGATGAGTGCGACGACATAGGAGAGCACCACCCACCAGATCGAGAAGCCGTTGATCATGCGGTCGTAGGGGCTGTCCGAGGCCCCGCCCGGGTGGATGACGTTCCCGGTCAGATGCAGCAGGTGGTAGACGACGAACAGGGCGATCGTCACCCCGCCCCACCGCATGGTGAAGGAGGCATAACTTCGTTGTACGCCGCGGCGGTTCTGCGTGGTCTGGTACCGCCACCCGCCCCCGCCCGCGGTGGCCGCCCGGGAACGGTGCCAGAGCACGAACGCCGCCCAAATATGTGCGCCCACGCTGATCAGCAGGATCACGCGCAGGATCCACAAGGCGCCGGCATAGGGCAGCAGCGGTTCGAGGATCGTGCGCAGGTACGCCGAATAGCCGTCGAAGGCCTCCTGTCCGGCGAAGACCTTCAGGTTCCCGTACATATGGGCGATCAGGAACCCCACCATGATCAGCCCGCCCACGGCCATGACCGCATGCAGGATGGTGGAGGAGCGCAGCACCGAGCCGCGCCCGCGCTTCACCCCGGTGGTACTCATGTCGTCAACAACTGACGCAGGACGTAGGGCAGGATGCCCCCGTGGACGAAATATCCTTCCTCGGCAGGAGTGTCGATCCTGACCTTCGCGGTGATGTCCCGGGTGCCCTGACCATCATCGACCCGGACGGTGACTTCCTTCGGGAGCGGGGAAGCGCCTTCGATGCCGATGACGGAATACGTTTCCTCCCCGGTCAGTCCATGGGTATCAGCCGTTTCCCCGTCCAGGAACTGCAACGGCAGCACTCCCATGCCGATCAGGTTCGACCGGTGGATCCGCTCATAGGAGACGGCCAACACCGCCTTGACCCCCAAGAGTGTGGTGCCCTTGGCCGCCCAGTCGCGGGAGGACCCCGAACCATAGTCCGAACCCGCCAACACGACGAGCGGGACCTCATCGGCGATGTAGCGGGTGGAGGCGTCGAAGATGCTCATGCGCTCGCCGTCGGGCAGATGCCGGGTGACGCCGCCCTCGACCCCGGGGACGAGGAGGTTGCGCAGCCTGACATTGGCGAAGGTTCCGCGGATCATCACGTGGTGGTTCCCGCGCCGTGAACCGTAGGAGTTGAAGTCCTTCGGTTCGATCCCCAGATCCTGCAGATATTGACCTGCGGGGGAATCGGCCTTGATGGCGCCGGCCGGGGAAATATGGTCGGTGGTCACCGAATCCCCGAGGTAGGCCAGGACGCGGGCTCCCTGAATATCGGATAACGGCGCCGGTTCCACCGGCATGTCATCGAAGTAGGGCGGGCGCTGGATGTAGCTGGAATCGGATTGCCAGGCGAACTGGTCCCCCTCGGGGATGGTCATCCCGCGCCAGTTCTCGTCCCCGTGGTAGACGTCGGCATAGCCTTCGGTGAACATCTTCGCCTCGAGGTTCGCGTCGACCACCTCCTTGATTTCGGCGGTGGTGGGCCAGATATCGCGGAGGTAGACCGGCTGGCCGTCGGTGTCTTGGCCGAGGGGATCCTTGAGCATGTCGGTGCGCATGGTCCCGGCCAGTGCGTAGGCGATGACCAGTGGCGGGGAGGCCAGGAAGTTCATCTGGACCTCCGAGTGGATCCGCCCCTCGAAGTTGCGGTTGCCCGACAGGACCGAGGCGACCGTGAGGTTCTTCTCCGTCGCGGCGGCACTGACTTCGGGGATCAACGGCCCCGAGTTGCCGATGCACGTGGTGCAGCCATAGCCGACCAGGTTGAAACCGAGCTTCTCCAGATACGGTGTCAGCCCCGAACGGTCGTAGTAGTCGGTGACGACCCGTGAACCGGGCGCCAACGTCGTCTTCACCCACGGCTGGCTGGTCAAACCGCGCTCCACTGCCTTCTTGGCCAGCAGCGCCGCCCCGATCATCACCGAGGGGTTGGACGTGTTCGTGCAGGAGGTGATGGCGGCGATGACGACGGCGCCGTTGTCGATGCTGGTCTTCTGCCCGCCGAGTATCAGCTCGGCGGGGTCCGAGGGCCACGCGTCGAGGACATTTCCGTCGTCGTCGTAGGTCCGTGGCGGGTCATCGCGTTGAATGCGGGTGCTGATGGCCACCGGATCGCTGGCCGGGAAGGAATCCTCCCCGGCGGAATCGAGTCCCCCGGCGATGGCATCCGCATGGGTTTGCCCGGCCAGCAGCCGGTGGATGACCCGGGGAGCGAACGCCAGCGGGATGCGGTCTTGGGGGCGTTTCGGGCCGGCAATCGACGGGGAAACCGTGGAGAGGTCCAGTTCCACGATCTGACTGTATTCGGGCACATGGTCGGGATCGTGCCACAGCCCTTGTTCTCGGGCGTAGGCCTCGACCAGTCGGATCTGATGCTCTTCACGTCCGGTCAGGCGCAGATAGTTCAACGTTTCATCATCGATGGGGAAGATGGAAGCCGTCGAACCGTATTCGGGGCTCATATTGCCCAAGGTTGCCCGCGTGGCCAACGGGACGTTGCCGACTCCTGGGCCGAAGAAGTCGACGAATTTGCCCACCACCCTGACCTTGCGCAGCAGTTCGGCGACGGTGAGGACCAGGTCGGTGGCGGTGGTGCCCTCGGGCAGTTCGCCGGACAGTTTGAGCCCGAGGACTTGCGGGATCAACATGCTCATCGGCTGGCCCAGCATGGAAGCTTCGGCTTCGATCCCGCCCACGCCCCATCCCAGTACGCCGAGGCCGTTGACCATGGGGGTATGTGAATCCGTGCCGACCAGGGTGTCCGGATACGCCTGGGGTCCGCGGGGTCCTTCCCGGGTGAAGACGACCCGGGCCAGGTATTCAAGGTTGACCTGGTGGCAGATGCCGGTGTCCGGGGGAACCACCAGGAAGTCGTCGAAGGACTGTTGGCCCCACCGCAGCAGCTGGTAGCGCTCCTGGTTGCGGCCGAATTCCAGTTCGGCGTTGACCCCGAAGGCGTCCGACCGGGCAAAGACATCGGCGATCACGGAGTGGTCGATGACCAGTTCGGCGGGGATCAGCGGGTTGATCTTCTTCGGGTCCCCACCCAGATCGGTCATGGCATCACGCATGGCGACCAGGTCCACGACGCAGGGGACACCGGTGAAGTCCTGCATGAGGACCCGGGCCGGGGTGTATTGGATCTCCGAGTTCGTGGTGGAGTTGGCGTCCCAGTTGGCCATCGCCGTGATCTGTTCGGCCGTGACCAGGTGTCCGTCTTCGTTGCGCAGCAGGTTCTCCAGCAGGACCTTGAGGCTGTAGGGCAGACGATCGGAGCCCTTGATTCGATCCAGCCGGTAGATCTCGTACGACGCATCGTCGACCTGCAGTTCAGAGCGGGTGTCGAAACTGTTCTGCATTTTGGGGGCACCTGGCTTTTCGTATCGAAGTGAACTCCACCAGGCCGGTGGTCCCCAACGTACGCCGAGAAGTCGAAAGAGACCATGACATTAGTCGTCCAACTCGGGGGAGCCCGGCAGGCGAATCCAGCAAAAACGTGATCGAGGCCACATCTTCTGGTTTTGGCCGTAGGATGGGGTGACAGTGCGCCGCAGGTATGAAAGGGCAGCCCGCGGCTTCGAGCCGCAGGATTGCGGCACGCAGTGCCCTGTGGTGTTGCCGGGAGGCTGACGATGAAAAAGTTTTCCCTGACGGCGCTGGGGCGCCGTCACTTGGAAACGGCCAGCAGTGTCGGAAGCGGACGCAGCGCCAGTACTGTCTACGGCGGGCATGAGCACGTCCTGCGCCAAACCGTCATCGCGTTGAAGGCCGGACAGGAACTGAACGAACACGTGAATCCTGGCGAAGCGACCGTCCTCGTGATGAGCGGGCGGGTGTGCCTGTCGACGCGCGGCGAAAGCTGGGAAGGCAGCGGGGTGGACCTGTTGGTCGTCCCCCAGGGCTTCTACGCCGTGAAGGCCCTGGAGGATTCGGTTCTGGTGCTCACGGTGGCGAAAACCGATCGAGGACCCATGGCCACAGAGCATGCCTGGCAGGACCGAGGCCGTGGCGCCGCGGTCAGGGGTCCCGCCGCGCAGCCACGCACCGATCGACATGCCGACCCTGTCGGCGCCGAGGTACTGGCCCACGAGTAGAGCGGGTTCTTCAGTGACCGGCGGCGGCAGCTAGGAGGCCCCGGTCGAGAATGGCCGTCCAACAGCGTCCGGAATCCACGATGTTTTCGGCCCGTAAACGGCTCATGACCCGGCTGGCCGTCTCCGGGGTCACCCCGGTCAACGCCGCGAGATCGGCGCGGGTGAGCGGGATGCTCAAGATGATGCTCCCATCCCGCGGTTCTCCGAAGGTATCGGCAAGTTCGAGGAGCCGGGCGGCGATCCTCACCCCGGCCTCTTCGCTGGAGAGCCGACGGATGCGTTGTTGTGCCCTTTCGTGTCGGCTGACCAGTTCGTCCAGCACCCCGAGCGCCAAATCCGCACGGCTTTCGAGCATGCCACGGAAGGCCGGTGCCGGGATTTCCAGAAGTCGGCTGTGGGTCAGTGCCGTCGCGGTATCGGGGTAACCGGCGTCCGCGGAGCCAGGGAGGGCTCCGAAGACCGCGGGTGGGCCGAGGATATCGAAGACGACCTCCTGACCGCGTCGTGAGGTCCTGCTGATCTTCACGGCGCCGGCGGCCAGGATGAAGAGGTGTTTCGCGTGCTCTCCATGACCGTGGACCAGCTCTCCGGGCCACCGTTCGAGCACTTGAGTAGGGGCTTCAAGAGCCAGCAGGTCGTCGTCGGTGAAGCTGTCCACCAGGGGAGTGCGGCGGAGCGTCCGCAGACTGGCTTGTCGCCGGTGTTCCGTGGCCGCCGCCAGCAGGAACGACGGCGGTGCCTGCTCCCTGAACATAGGGCCCAGCCTAGATCGACTTCAGGAATCGGGCCATGGGGTGGACACGAAAAAGGCGCTTGCCGCGTGGTGTTCAACGAAGCAAGCGCCTTCTCACTGGCGGTGACGGTGGGATTTGAACCCACGTTGGCTCTCACCAAACAACATTTCGAGTGTTGCACCTTCGGCCGCTCGGACACGTCACCAGACTGGACTACTGTACCGGACGACGCCGGGTCGACCCAAAACGGTTGCCGCTCTGCCTGTAGCGGAAAGGGGTGACGGCCCGGGGGAAGGTGGGCCTACGGTGAAGCATGGACCTGCAACGAGACGCAACCTTCGGGCCCGGACGCCCGGCCCACGAGGATCGGCGGGCACCGGAACCACTCTGGCGCGTGGTTCTGGGGCGTCGACTGCGCCTGTTGCGCACCGTCCGCGGCGACCGGCTTTTCGACGTCGCCCGGTTGGCCGGGATCTCCCCGCAATACCTCTCCGAAATCGAACGCGGGATCAAGGAACCGTCCAGCGAGATGATCGCCGCTGTGGCCGGTGCCCTCGGCACGACCCTGCTCGACCTCACCTGGCAGGTGGCCGCCGAACTCCACGATGCGGCACCGGTCCGGATCCGGACCTCCATCGGTCGGCGCGGATACTCCGCCGGGGCGTCCACGATCGGTTCCTCGGCTGGCTCGACGGCGGATCTGGGGTCCCCGCCGATCCTGGCGCTGGCCGCCTGAGCACGCCAGCTCGTCAGCGGTCCGCGGGAAGGGACACTGCCGCCTCCCGGTCCAGCACCTCGTCGATGATCCCGTAGGCCAGCGCATCCCCGGCGGTGAAGACCCGCTCCCGGTCCGTGTCGGCGCGCAGCACCGTGACGTCTTTGCCGGTATGGCGGGAGAGCACCTGCTCGGCGGCACCACGCGTCCGCAACAACTCATCGGCCTGCAGGATCAGATCCGGAATGGTGCCCCGGCCCTGACCGGCGGGCTGGTGCAGCACCACCCGGGAGTGGGGGAGCATCATGCGCCGTCCGGCGGCACCGCCGGTGAGTAGCACCGCGCTGGCACCGATCGCCTGGCCCACGCAGATGGTGGAGACCGGTGACTTCAGGTACTGCATGGTGTCGTAGACGGCCAACATCGAGGGCAGGTCCCCGCCTTCGGAATTGATGTACAGGTCGATCGGGGTACCGGGGGAGTCCGAATCCAGGTGCAACAGCTGGGCGATCAGTGCGTTCGCCACCCCGGGGTCGATCGCGGTGCCCAAGTAGACGATCCGCTCGGAGAGCAGGTGGGAGTACACATCCATGATGCGCTCGCCGTTCGCGTTGCGGGCAATGACGTTGGGGATCGTATAGCCGCTCATCGTTCCAACCCCAGCCCCGCACGGCGGGTCCCGGTCAGGGCGATCGTCGCGTAGTCATCGACGACCTCGTCGATGAAGCCGTAGTCGAGTGCCTCGGCCGCGGTGTACCAGCGGTCGTGGAGCGAGTCCTCGAAGATCCGCTGGACCGGTTGGCCGGTGTCCTGGGCGATCAGGCCCAGGACGGTGTCGCGGGTATGGCGCAAGTCATTGGCCTGGACCTCGACTTCGGCGGAGGAGCCACCGATTCCTGCCGATCCCTGATGCATGAGGATCCGTGCCTGCGGCAGCGCCCGTCGCTTGCCCGGCGTCCCGGCCGAGAGCAGGAACTGGCCGGCGGAGCAGGCCAGCCCCAGGGCCAGCGTGGACACGTCGCAGGGAATGATCCGCATGATGTCCCGTAGGGCGAGCATCGAGGGGACCGAACCGCCCGGGGAATGGATCCACAGGCCGATGTCTGCGGCGTTGTCTTCGGCCAGGGACATGAGTTGGGAGGCGAGCATCATGCCGTTGTCATCGTCGAGCTGGCCGTCCAGGACGAGGATCCGGTGTATCAGCAGGTGTTCTCGCATGTGGCGGTCGAAGAGGCTGCGGGGTTCTGGTTGTTCGCTCATGCCTCCAGCGTGCTCGAGGCATGAGCCCATGTCGTCGTCGTGCTGCCCAGGGCAGCAGGGCGCGGCCGACGGCGGAACGGCTCACGCCGACGTGGTGGATCTAGCGCATGGAGCGGAAGAAGCCGGTCAAGAGCGCGGCGCATTCGTCCTCGCGCACCCCGGGGAAGACCTCGACCCAGTGGTTCAACCGGGGTTCGCGGAGCACCTCGAAGACGGATCCCGAGGCGCCGGCCTTCTCATCCCAGGCGCCGAAGACAACGCGCGGGATCCTGGCGAGCACGATCGCCCCGGCACACATGGCGCAGGGCTCCAGCGTCACCACCAACGTGCACTGCGCCAGCCGCCATCCGTCGTCGTGCCCCGTATCCTTTAGTGCCGCAGCGGCGGCACGGAGGGCCAGAACCTCGGCGTGCGCCGTGGGGTCCCCGGTGGCTTCGCGTTCATTGTGGCCGGTGGCCACGACGGAGCCGTCGGGTCCGATGATGACGGCGCCGATGGGCACGTCTGTGGTGGTTAGCGCCGCCCGAGCCTGCTCCAGCGCCAACTCCATCCACCGTGCGTGGTGCGCATCATCCCGGATCACCCTCCAACCCTAGCGGAGCAGGCGGGTCGTGCTGGTAGTTTTATTGCATGCGCGTACAGGTAGTCGACCACCCGCTGGTGGCCCATAAGGTCTCGGTTCTCCGGGATAAGAACACCCCGTCCCCCGTCTTCCGGCAACTCACCGATGAGCTGGTGACCCTGCTGGCCTATGAGGCGACCCGTGAGGTCAGGACGACGCAGATCGAAGTCCAAACACCGGTCGCCACGACCACTGGGACCGCCTTCGCCAAACCCACCCCCCTGGTGGTGCCGATCCTGCGTGCGGGGTTGGGCATGCTGGAGGGGATGACCCGGCTGGTGCCCACCGCGGAGGTCGGGTTCCTGGGCATGGCCCGCAATGACACGACGCTGGATATCGTCACCTATGCGGAACGCCTGCCCGATGACCTCACGGGCCGGCAGGTCTTCGTGCTGGACCCCATGCTTGCCACCGGTGGGACGCTGGTGGAGTCCATCAAGTTCCTGTTTGAGCGCGGTGCTTCGGACGTCACCTGCATCTGCCTGATTGCCGCACCCGAAGGCCTGGACCGGCTCGAAGAAATTTATGGGGACGATTCACGAGTCCACCTGGTCCTGGGGGCACTGGACGAGAAGTTGGACGAGAACGCCTACATCGTCCCGGGCCTCGGCGACGCCGGGGACCGGCTCTACGGGTTGGCCCACTAACCGACGATCGCCACCGCCCCCGGCCTAGGGCCCGACCGTCGGTGGTTGTTCCGGCCGGGGAGGGACCTCCACGGCCACTGGCAACCGGACCTCGAACACGGTGTGTCCCGGTTCGCTGGACACCTCGATGGCGCCGCCATGGGATTCGACGATGCCGCGCACGATCGATAGGCCCAGACCCACGGTTCCCTCGGCGCCGGATCGGGCGCCATCGCCTCGGGTGAAGCGGGAAAACACGTGGGGGAGGAACTCTTCGTCAATGCCGTGGCCATCATCGGTGACGGTCAGTACCGCAAGGTGTCCATCGGATGAGCGGAAGACCCCTGTCTCGATCGTGGTGCCCTCGACGGTGTGCTTACGGGCGTTGGAGAGCAGGTTGTTCAGCACCCGGGTCAGTTGCCCGGCATCCCCCCGCACGAGCACCGGTGTATCCGGTAGGGATAACCGCCATTGGTGGCTCGGTGCCGCGACCTGGAAGTCCCGGGAGGTCTCTGCCGCCAACCGGGTCAGGTCCACCTCCGCCGCGACGGGCTTCTGTCCTTCGTCGAGCCGGGCCAGGAGGAGCAGATTCTCGACCAGTGAGCCCATCCGGTGGCTTTGCTCGACCACGCGGTTCAGCGAGGTGCGTCCATCGTCGCTGAGGTGTTCGGTGGCTGCCACGAGTTCGGAGTATCCGCGGATGGACGCCAGTGGGGTGCGCAGCTCATGGGAGGCGTCAGCGACGAAGCGTCGCATCCTGGCTTCGGACTGACGGCGGACCTCGAGTGCCGATTCCACATTGTCCAGCAGCGCGTTCAGGGCATGGCCCATGTTCCCCGCTTCGGTGCCGGGGTCGGCATCGGGGGTGGCGACCCGTTGGGCGAGCCGGACTTCTCCGGCGTCCAGGGGCAGCTCGGCGACCGCACCGGCGACTTTCGAGACGCGTTCGAACTGGAGCAACGATCGGCGCACGATGACCGATCCGATCAGTCCGATGGCCACGAGTCCGGAGGAGGCGACCAGCAGGATGGTCATATCCAGGGCGAAGAGCGTGTCGCGGGTGGTCTCCACCGGAAGGCCCGTGATGAGGATGGCGCTGCTGCCAGCGGTGTCGGCTGCGGAAGGGGCGGCGGTGACGGCCATGAGTCGGTACTTGCCCACCGAGAGGTCCTCGGTCACCGGTGCGGCGTCGGGGGTGATGGCTGACAGCTGCTGGGCGTCGTGCTCGTTCAGTTGCTGACGCTGGCCCATTTCGGGGTCGAGGACGCCGCCGATGAGGATCGTGTTTCCGACGATCCGGGCGTTGAGGGTGCCTGAGCCTTGTCCGGGGGTGTTCAGCGGGTCGGGCATCTTCTGGTCCTGGCTGCTCGGGCTGCCATCGAAGCTCGCCGCACGGTTGGAGGCCTGGTGAAGTTGTTCGTCCAATTGGCTGTAGAGGCTGTTGCTCATCACCGTATGGGTGAAGACGCCGATCACGAGGCAGATCAGGGCCAGCAAGCCGATCAGGGATGCGGAAATGCGCGAGCGCAGGGTCCAGCCGTGGGTCTTGGGCGGGGTGGGGACCGGCCGGTCGGGTCGTGCCGGGGGAGTCGGGCGTGCTCCCGGGGAGGGGTGGGTCACGGGGCTGGCTTCAGCACATACCCGGCGCCACGCACGGTGTGGATCATGGGCTCGCGCCCGGCGTCGATCTTCTTGCGCAGATAGGAGATGTACAGCTCGACGATATTGGCTTGTCCGCCGAAGTCGTATTGCCAGACGCTATCCAGGATCTGGTTCTTGGACATCACCCGGCGGGCGTTCTCCATCAGATAGCGCAGCAGGTCGAATTCGGTGGCGGTCAAGTTCACGACGTTTCCGCCGCGGGTGACTTCACGCATATCCAGGTTCATGCTCAGGTCCCCGACGACCAGCTCCGCCGCATCGGCCTTCGCGGCACCCGAGCGCTCGACCAACCGGTGCAGTCGCAACAGCACCTCCTCGAGGCTGAACGGCTTGGTGACATAGTCGTCTCCGCCGAGCGAAAGCCCTTCGATCCTGTTTTCCACCGCATCCTTTGCCGTCAGGAACAGGGCGGGAACCTCGGGCTGAAAGGCACGGATTTTTCGCAGGACCTCAGGGCCTTCGAAACCGGGAAGCATCCAATCCAAGACCAGGATATCCGGGGAGAACGAACGGGCCTCCTGCACGGCCGACGGGCCATCCCCGGCCACCTTGACCTCCCACCCCAGCATGCGAGCCCCCATGCTGACCAGTTCGGCCAACGACGGCTCATCATCGACCACCAGGGCCCGGATGGGGGTGCCATCGGGATGTTCCAGCCGCGGAAGCTGGTTAGGGGAGAACTGCGAGTTCGTCATGTATCGATACTCCTCTGCACCTATAGGGCCAAGCTGGGATTCCGCTGTGACCGAGCTGTGAAGCGCTGACTCCTACAGTACCGGCGGAGTTGCCGGCTGTCCGCATGCCACCAGCTTCCGCCGGCGGACGGATAGTCAAGCGTGTGACCCGGGTTCGGTACTGTTACGCATAAATATGCGTTCCATGTTTTAGGGTCATCATTCGAGTGGTTCGTTGATCAGATCGAACAGTCGATCGACGTGCCTATGCCCAGACCGCGCGATCCAAAACGCTCACTTCAGAGAACTGCATAATGTGAATCACCTCACAAATTCCTGAAATCGTCTCAATATGTGGACAAATGCGATGAATATTACTTGCGGGTTCGAATTATTACGGCAAGACTAGGTCTCGTGAACATCGATCCAGCAGCACTTGCGGCCCCCGGCCCCCGTTGGGGCCACGGTGTCGGACGTGCGCGCAGCTGTTGTCGAATGTCGGCCTAGTTTCTTCCCACCTCCAGAAGACCCGAAGCACGGATGAACCGCACGCCACGACCCTGGCGTCGGCCAGCCGCACCAGACAGTTCACCGACTTTTCGCACAGTTAGAGGTTCCACCAATGTCCGTTACGTCCGGATACGTCCATATCTCCATCCGCAACGCCCAGAACCGCGCCGCTGCTGCCCAGCGCCAGGGCGCAGGCCATAGCGAATATGGTGCTCCCCAGGGATATCGTCAGCTACACGCTGTTCCTTCCCCGCAGGACCACCCTCCGATGACCGCTCCGACTCCTGTCGTTGCCGGAAACGGAACCCCCGGACCGCAGTCGGTCGATCGCGATACCGAGGCCCGCGGCTTCGTCCTCTACGTCGGTCTCGACGAGGCGACGGCCCAGGAGCAGGGCACCTCCCTCGGGAAGCTGGCCACCCAGGTCAGGGCCTTCCTGCAGACCCTCTCGCCCAACGCCCAGACCCATGCCGCCGTGGCCTTGGCCCCGGCAAACGCCCCCGGTGAGAGCATCGACGTCGTGCGTCAGGCACTGGGGGACCCGACGGTTGCCCGACGTCCGCGCGGTGAGGTCATTCGCCATCAGCCGGCAGCCTCGCGTCCCTCGGGCGTGCTGATCGACCTGTCGCGCCGCGAGGTCCACCTGGACGGGGAGACACTGAACCTGACGTTCAAGGAATTCGAGCTGCTCAACTACCTGGTCGAGAACGGTGCGCGCACCGTCGGCCGCGATGAGCTGCTGAGCAACCTCTGGCGCAATGCCGAGGAGATTCCCAATGAGCGAACCATCGACGTGCATATCCGCCGACTGCGTTCGAAGCTCGGTCGCCTGGCCAATACGGTGCGTACGGTCCGTGGCCAGGGCTACCGGTTCTATGAGCATCCCGAGGTCATCGTCTGGGCAGCCCCGGAATACAGCATCTGATTTCCGTTTCATCTCACGACGACGGCGGCGCCTGCCAGACGGGCGCCGCCGTCGTTGTTCCGCGGGGCACCTAAACTGGTCCTATGAGCCAGCACCACCTGAAACGCCTGATGCTCCTGCGCCACGCCAAATCCGACTTCCCCTTCGGGATCGAGGACCATGACCGGCCCCTGGCCAGCCGGGGCAACCGCGAAGCCCCGTTCGCCGGGGCATGGATGGTCGAGAACGGCTGGGTCCCGGATTCCCTGATGTGCTCGGATGCGCTCCGCGCCCGGTCGACCTGTGCCTGGGTGTCCAGCGAACTAGGGGAGAAGGGCCCGACGCCGTATCTGGATTCGCGGATCTACGGAGCCTCGGCCACGCAACTGGTATCGGTGATCAACGAGACGCCGGATACCGTGGGAACACTCCTGGTCATCGGGCATCTGCCCGCGGTCCAAGAGGTGGCGATGGCGTTGGCCTCGGTGGAATCCGAGGAAGAGCCCGTGATGGAACTGGCCACCCGTTACCCGACGTTGGGGCTGACCCTATTGGAGACAGAGAAACCCTGGGCCGAACTTGATGGCCGGGATGCCCGGGTGAGCGGGTTCGTCGTTCCCCGGGGCTGAGGCCCGTTCTTCAGCCCAGTCCGGTAAAGGCGCTCACGGCCTGCACGCAGGTGGCGATGCTCCGTTCGGGGTGGAAGACGTGGCGGTCACGACCGATGATCAGGACCGCTCCGAAGACGGCAGTGGCCATCGCCGCACGGTCGGTGGCTCCGAGGCCCGGGTAGTTCCCGGTCGCGTCGAGGCGGTCCAGTGCCTCCCGGATGACCCCGATGATTTCACTACCCAAGGCGGCGAGGGTCTCGGCCCAATCGCTGGGGGACTGCCACTGCTCGCTGATCCACAGCTGGGCGAAGGAGGGGTACTCGTCCATGAATTCCAAGGAGGCGGCCACCATGTCCCGGAAACCTGCCGCCGGGTCGGGATCTGCCGTTCCCTTCTCCAGGCGTTCGAAGAGCACGTCGGCGCCGAAGCGCATCAATTGCCCGATCAGCTGCGCCTTCGAACCGAAATTATAGTAAACAGTCCCCTTGGACACCCCCGCCGCGGCGGCAATTTCGTCGACCGTGACCCGGTGGTGTCCCCGGTCGCCGATGAGGATCATCGAGGCTTCGAAGAGCCGATGTTTGGAATCGGTGGCCCGGACCCGACGGCGTGTGGTGGCTCCGCCCTCGCGGCCGGCCGGCAGGGGTCCGCTGGAGGGGGCGCTCATGCCGAGAGTTCCGGGTGCAAGGTTTTCAGCGTCCACGTCTTACCCCGATGGACCGCCAGGATGCTCATGGCCAGGCCGATGGCCGCGTAACCCAGCAGGGCCAGCACCAGCGGGGCAAGCCCCTCGAGCGAGGCCCCGTACATCAGGTGACGCAGCCCGGTGATCACATGTCCCATCGGCAGCAGGTTATGGGCCACATGCAGGGGATCGGGAGTGGTCTCCCAGGGGAAGGTGCCGCCGGCGGAAACCAGTTGGAGGACCAGAAGGACGAGCACCACCAGTTTGCCGGGGGTGCCCAGCAGGGCGCAGATGCCTTGGACGATGGCGGTGAACGCGACGCTGGCCATCAGGAACAGCCCCCAGGTCAGCCAGGGGTGGGCCGTCTGCAGGCCGAGGCCGAAGAGCACCACCCCGTAGAGAACCGTCGCCTGCAGCATCGACAGGAACACGAAGGGGAGCCAACCACCGATCGCGATCTTCCAGGACGCCGCATTGGAAGCCAGGGCGCGTTGGGTGACCGGGCGCATGATCTGGACCAGGATGAAAGCTCCGATCCAGACGGCGAGGGTCATGAAGAAGGGGGCGAGTCCTTCGCCGTAGGTTCCCGCACTGGCCTGATCCGCACGATCCACTGAGACCGGATCGCCGATGACATGTGATACTTGGTTCTTTTGTTTATCGGTGGGGTTGGGGACCTCCTTCGTCCCATCGGTGAGCTTCTCGGCGAGGGTTCCGGAACCGTCGACCAGTTGGTCGGCACCGGAGCCCAGATCGCCGACGCCATCGCGCAGATCCGCTGTGCCTCCCGTCAACGTCCCGGTTCCGTCGACGAGGGATGCCGCACCGCCGTCCAGTTTCTTGGCACCGGCCAGAGCGTCCTGCTGCCCGTCCAGCAGGGTGTTCGCCCCGCTGGCCAGCTTCCCGGAGGCGGCCGAGAGCTGCTGGGCGCCGTCCGCGGCATCGGAGACCCCGTTGGCCAGGGCCTGTGAGGAGTCCGCGAGGGTATCGGTGCCCCCGGCCAAGGTGCCCAGCCCGCCGCTGAGCTTCTTGGCGCCGTCGGCGACCTGGCGCGAGCCGGTGCCGAGCTGGTCGATATTGGCCTTGGCGGTAGCCAGGTCCTTCCGGGTCTTCTCGGCCTCCGCGGTCACTCCTGAATCGGCGCCCAACTTCTTGACCGAGGCACGCGCCCTCTCGGCCTCGTCCGCGGTGATCACCTTGTCCTTAATCAGCTGGTCCACGGTGCCGTCGAGTCGGGACTGGGCGTCCTTTTCCAAGGAGGTGATCGTGTCCGCGGCGTTGTCGACCTTGGCGCTGAGTTGTTCGTTGCCGTCGGCGACCTGTTCCGCTCCGGCGGCCAGTTCCTTCCCCGCACTATTGGCCGAGGCGGCACCATCGGCGAGTTGGCGGGTCTTCTGTGGCAGTTGTGCGGTTTTGGATTTCATGGTGTCCAGCCCCGAAGACAGCTGGTCGGCACCGCCCTGGAGCTGGCCCGCCCCGTTGGCCAGTTTCCCGGTACCGGTGACCAGCTTCTGCTGGCCCTCGATGAGGGAGGAGGTCCCGCCCTTGAGCTGATGGGCGCCGTCGTCGAGCTGATTCGCGCCGGAGTCCAACTTTTTGGCCCCGTCGGCCAGGGTGCCGATTCCGTCGTCGAGCTTGACGGTGCCATCGTGGAGCTCATCGGCCCCGTCGGCCGCCTTGGCCATCTGGGAGTGGATGCGGCCGAAGCCGGTCAGCAGGGTGTCAGCGGTTTCGGTGCCGACTTCCTGGGCGACCGTGTTGTGGACCTCCCCGGCGAGCTTATCGGCGAAGGTCCCGACCATGTAGTTATTGGCGTCGTTCGTGGTGATTTCCAAGATGGCCTGCTTCGCGGCGTCAAAGTCCTCCGGGGAGGCCAGATTCTTGGAGAAGTCGGCAGGAATGGTCATGGCGAAGGCGTACTCGCCGGTCCGCACGCCTTCTTCGGCCGCTTCCTCGGAATCCACGACGTTCCACCCGAAGGTTGCATCCTCGAGCAAGGAGTCCACGACCTCGTCTCCGACGTGCAGATCCTTGCCGTCTTGCTGGGAGCCCTGGTCCTCGTTGACCAAGGCCACCTTGACGTTGTCCAGGTGGGAGTAAGGGTCCCAGTTCGCATACAGGTACAGGGCGCCATAGAGCAGCGGGACCAGGGTCATGGCAATGATTGCCATCCACGGCAGGACGCCGCTGGTCATGCGCTTGAGTTCGGAGAGGGCTAGACGAAGAGTGGTCATTCGGGGGACTCCGTGGGGTGGGGGAGGTTATCTGCGCCGGCTTCTGCCACCGGGCCGGTCCACTCGGTGGGGACGGTGCGTACGACGGCGATGATCGCCGGTTGCCGGCGCCCTTCCGCCGTCTGTTCCAGATGGGCGACCCATTCCCCGTCGTTGATGCCGTGCCGATCGGGGGTATCGAAGACCAGCAGGGAGGTGTCGTGCCCTTCCAGGGCCAGATGCGTGAGGATCCGCTGGCGATCCAGCGGATCGATGGCATCGACGAATTCACCGGCCAGATGGGTCAGGTGGTGGCGTTCGAGCCAGGCTTCGATGCTGCTGCGGCGCCAGAACGGCCCGGGGTGCAGTGCCAAATCCTCGGAGACCAGATCCTTGACCTTCAGATGGGCCTCTGGTTCGTTGATCTCGGGGGAGTCGACGATCATGCTGATGCTGCGCACCACCTCCAGAGCCGGATCGCCATTCCAGGCCACCGTGCCGGCGTCGGGACGCATGCGGGCGCTGAGTGCCAGGGCCAAGGCGGTCCGGGTGGTCTGCGGCTCGGCGTGGACCAGGAGCAGTTCGCCGGAGGCCACCTTGAGGCTGGTGGAGTCCACGAGCGGCGCGTGGCGGCCCTGGATGGAAAGTTCGTCTGCAATGAGCACTCCACCATGCTAATCGAACTGACCGGTCAGTTCAATTAGTGATGATGTGGTTTTCGCCGCATCGGGGGTACGCACAAAAAAGCCCCGCCGAAGCGAGGCTTTTTTCTGTGGTGCGCCCAAAGGGATTCGAACCCCTGACCTTCTGTTCCGTAGACAGACGCTCTATCCAGCTGAGCTATGGGCGCTCGGTCTGCGACACCGCCGCTGACCTCGAATAACTATACAGACAGTTGGCGGCGGCGCAAAATCGGAGGTTCCCTCGAAGGGGGTGCCCGGATGATTCACAATACAACTAGACCGGTCTATGTGATCTTAATCACAGTAAGGTCGTTTGAAACCCCGCGAATCCGGGGAAGAACGGCTGCCGGGCCTCCCGTCGGGGCGGCAAGCGATCCGCATCACCTCCAGAGCCTAGCGGCCCCGTCCTAGCATCGAGGGACCAGTACAAGCCCAATGGAGGGAATGGACATGAGCGAGCGCTCCGATCAAACGGTTCTCGACGCAGAGCGTCAGACCGCACCGACGACCCACGCAAAGCTACTGGCCTGGGTCGGCGACATTGTGGAGCTCACGCAGCCGGAGAGTGTCCACTGGGTCGACGGGAGCCAACAGGAGGTCGACCGCCTCACCGCCGAGCTGGTCGACGCCGGTACTCTCGTGAGACTAAATGAGGCGAAGTTCCCCAACTCCTTCGCCGCCTTCTCGGACCCCAAGGACGTGGCCCGAGTTGAAGAACGTACCTTCATCTGCTCGACAGAGGAGCAGGATTCGGGGTTCACCAATAACTGGATGGACCCGCAGCAGATGAAGCCGATCCTGAACGAACGCTTCAGCGGATCGATGCGCGGACGCACCATGTATGTCATACCCTTCGTCATGGGCCCGCTCGATGCCGAGCACCCGCAGTTCGGCGTGGAGATCACCGATTCCGCCTATGTCGTGGCCTCCATGCGGATCATGGCCCGCATCGGCATCGACGTCCTGGCCAAGATGGAAGCCAGCGACGCCTTCTTCGTGCCCGCGGTGCACTCCGTCGGCGCCCCGCTCGCAGCCGGTGACACCGATGTCGCCTGGCCCTGCAACCCCGAGAAATGGATCGTCCATTTCCCCGAGGAGCGGGCGATCTGGTCCTACGGCTCCGGATACGGAGGCAACGCACTCCTGGGCAAAAAGTGCTTTGCCCTGCGGATCGCCTCGGTCATGGGCCGGGACGAAGGCTGGCTGGCCGAGCATATGCTCATCCTCAAGCTCACCAGTCCCGAGGGCAAAAGCTACAACGTGGCGGGGGCCTTCCCCTCGGCGTGCGGCAAGACGAACCTGGCCCTGCTGGAACCGACCATCGAAGGCTGGACCGCCGAGACCTTGGGCGATGACATCAACTGGATGCGCATCGGCAAAGAAGGCGAACTGCGGGGCGTCAACCCCGAATACGGTCTCTTCGGCGTCGCCCCGGGTACCGGCTGGAGCACCAACCCCAACGCCATGCGCGCCATCACCAAGGGCAACTCCATCTTCACCAACGTCGCGTTGACCGACGACGGAGGCGTCTGGTGGGAGGGGATGACCGACGAGGTCCCCGAACACCTGACCGACTGGCTCGGCAACGACTGGACTCCTGCCTCCGGGACGAAGGCGGCGCACCCGAACTCACGGTTCTGCACCCCGATCGACCAGCTCGACATGCTCTCCCAGGAGTTCTACAACCCCGAAGGGGTGGAGATCCATGCCATCCTCTTCGGTGGTCGGCGCAAGACCACCATCCCCTTGGTGACCGAGGCCAGCTCATGGACCAACGGCATCTTCATGGGTTCCACGCTGTCCTCGGAAACCACTGCGGCAGCCGCCGGCGCCGTGGGCCGGGTTCGCCGCGACCCGATGGCGATGCTGCCCTTCATCGGGTACGACGCCGGTGACTACCTGCGCCACTGGGACTCCATTGAATCCAAGGCCGATCCGGCCCGCCTGCCGCGGATCTTCCTGGTCAACTGGTTCCGCCGCACCCCCGAGGGCGGATTCGCCTGGCCGGGGTTCAGCGACAACTCCCGCGTGCTGAAGTGGATCATTGGACGCATCGAAGGCATCGCAGATGCCCAAGACACCCCGATCGGCAAGGTGCCCACCGGGGACTCCATGGATCTGAGCGGTCTGGATTCTTTCACCGCCGAAGACCTCGAGGTGGCCGTGACGGTCGACCCCGAGGAATGGAAGCAGGAGCTGGCCGATATCGAGGAATGGTACGCCAAGTTCGGGCCGTCCCTGCCGCAGTCCCTGCAGGATGAGCTGGCCGGATTGAAGCAGCGTCTGGGAGCCTAACCGGTCCAGGCAGCGAAGAACACGACGGGCGGGGAGCCGGCCCGCGGACCCTCTCTGATGGTCTGCGGGCCGGCTCCCCGCCCCATGTATCTGCTGACGGCCTTCAGTTGGAGTTGAGGGTACACGCTGGGCCAATAGGCGATAGTTCACCTAGCAGGCTGGCATGATGGAGACATGATCCTCGCACGTTTGATTCTCGGGCTCCTGAGCCTGTCGCCGATGACCGGCTACGACCTGAAGAAACACTTCGACTCGAGCATCAACCACTTCTGGAATGCCGATAAGGCGCAGATCTACCGGACCCTGGCCCAGTTGGTCGCCGACGGGCTGGCCACGGTGCAGACCGTGCCACAGGAAAACTATCCAGCACGCCAGGAACACCACATCACCGAGGCCGGTCGGGCGGCGTTGCAGGACTGGCTGACCGGAACGTTGGACCGCCAGCCGGCCCGCGAGCCCTTCCTGGGACGAATCTTCTTCTCCGGGGAACTCGAACGCCACGAGGTCGTGGAACTGCTCGCGGCACGCCGTATCGAAGCCGAAGACCTGCACCTGTCGTATCGGGCACTGCGCGCAGAATTGGATGAGGCGGCGCTGACCGATCGACGCGGCTACCTGATGGCCGCCACGCTGGATCACGGCATTGCCCATATCGGTGCCGAACTGTCCTGGCTCGACTCCGTCGAAGGGAATCTGCCATGAACGAGCGCCCCACGGCGCGGCCCGCTGCCGCAGAGCGCCCCGACCCGGCCGGCTATCCGGAGATCCACCGGCCGTTGCGCCCGCGGATGGACGGTAAACCGGCCCAGACGCTGGTCTTCCTCCATGGCGGCAACGTGGCGAACTGGATGTGGGATCCGCAGGTCAAAGCGTTCCCGGCGTATCAGATTTTCACCCCGCATCTACCGGGTTTCGGAGCCCGGGCCGAGGAGGACTGGTCCGGGCTCGATAGTGCTGCCGACGATGTCGCGGCCTTCATCGCCGAAGAGGTCGAGGACGGCAGGGTCCATCTGGTCGGCCAATCCCTGGGTGGTGTGGTGGGCTTGCGGGTGCTGGCCCGGCATCCTGAACTCTTTGCCAGCGCACTGTTCACCGGGGCAGGGATCCGCCCGGTGGGGGCCGGGACGCGACTTTCCACGGCGGCACAGCTGCGTTTCGGGGATGCCGAATGGTTCTGGAAGGTCCAGGCGGGTGCCTTCGGGATTCCCGCGAATTCGCGCAGGCTCTACTCCGAACATGGGCTGACCCTCCGCCCGGAGAACATGAAGGCCATGCTCGAGGAGGTCCAGGCAGGCGGTCTGCCCGACGGTCTGGGGGAGTACACCGAACGTCTGATGATGGTGGCCGGGGCCCGGGAACCGGCCCTGGTGCGCAAGGGGTTCGCCGATGTGGCCGCCATCCGCGAGGATACGGTCTTCCGCCTGGCTCCGGGACTGCACCATCAATGGAGCGTCGAGGATCCGCTGTTCTTCAACGCCATGGTCCGCGCATGGATCGAACGCGGTGAGGTCCACCCGCGCCTCGAAAGGGTCCCGGGGCTACAACATGAGGTCTGAGCCCCCGCGGGACAGGACGACGGCTGTGGCTACCGTGGAAGCTCCTGCGGGTCCCTCAGCGTGTAAACGTCACGGAGCGGCCCGCGATCTGGCTCATCCAGTTCGCGGGCCGCTCCGGTGTGCTGCCCCTTCCGGGGCAGCGGGCTCGGGCCTAGGCGGCGAGCCACAGGTCGGGGCCGAAGACCTCGTAGTGGATGTTGGTGGGTGCCACGCCCGCGGCGATCGCCTGGCTGCGCACCGCACGCATGAAGGGCAGCGGGCCACAGAGATACATCCGGGCATCCTCGGGTAGTTCGATGCCCGAGAGATTCATGAACCCCTCGGCGGCCTGCAGGCTCTCGGTGGTTCCGGTGGTGTCTTCGAGCCAGAGACGCATCTCGACATTGGGCAACTGCTCCACGGCGGCGAGCATCTGGTCCTTCAGCGCCCAGTTGGACTCCACGGCCTCGGCGTGCAGGACCAGCACCTGACGGTCCGATCCCGTGGAGACCAGGGACTGCAGGGCCGAAGCACTCGGGGTGCAACCAATACCCGCGGTGGCAATGACGATGGGGCCACCGTCCATGTCCAGGGTGATGTCACCGTAGGGGTTGGACAGTTCCACGACGTCGCCGACCTCGAGGTTGCGGTGCATGAAGGGGGAAACCTCCCCGCCTTCGTCGAGCTTGGTGGTCAGCACCCGCTCGGTGGTGGATTCAACGTTATCCGACAGGGAGTACTGGCGGCACTGGCGCAGACCATCGGCCAGCGGCACGCGGATGCTCACGAACTGGCCGGGCTTGGCCACCGTGACGGCAGTATCGTCGGCCGGCTCGAAACGGAACGTCATGCAATCCAGGCCGGAGGACTGCTTGGAGGTCAGCTTCCACGGGGAGTAGATCCGGTCATTGGCCTGTTCGGCATAGAGGCCCTTCTCGATCTTGACCAGGGCGTCGGCCATCAGCCAATACACCTCGGACCAGGCGGCGACGACCTCGTCGGTGGCCGCGTCGCCCAAATCCTCGGCGATGGCCGCGAAGAGGTAGTCGAAGACGATTTGGTATTGGTCAGGCTGGATACCCAAGGAGGTGTGCTTATGGGCGATCCGGGATAAGACCGATTCGGGCAGCGAATCGGGGTGTTCGACCAGATGCGAGGCGAAGGCGGCGATGCTGCCGGCCAGGGCCTGCTGCTGGGCTCCGTTCTTCTGGTTGGCGCGGCTGAACATGCCGTCCAGGAGTTCAGGACGTGCCGCAAACATCCCGGCGTAGAACTTCTTGGTGATCTCACCGATCCGTTCGCCAATCACGGGAAGTGTCGCCTGGACGACGGGGCGGGACGTTTCTGAGAGCATCGGATCTCCTCGAGGTCGAATTACTTGCGTCTGATCCGCAAGTATTATGAGTCATTTCTACACCTTGTAGAAAACATGGGCAAATCGGTTACGGAAAAGTAGGGAACGGGAGGGTGCGGAGCGCGGGAGACGTGGCAAGATCGCGGATCGGCCAACGGTCCAGCTCCTGGTAGAAGGCCTCCTGGGCCCGGCCCAGCGCCGTACGGAGGCGGCAGCCGGCAATCAGCGGGCAGGCGTCCGCGCCGTCGGCGGTGGTGCATTCGGCGAGGTCGCCCTGCCCCTCGAGGCTGCGCAGCAGCGTGCCGGCGCCCAGCGATAAACCCGAGGGGTTGATCTGCACGCCACCGGTACGGCCACGCTTCACGTCCAGGTGACCCAGCTGGCCGAGCCGGTGCACGGCCTTGGACACCTGGTTATAGGGGATATCGATCGCCTCGGCGATGTCCCGGGTTTTCAGCAGGGTGTCGGGCCGGGAGGCCAGCAACATCAGCAGTCGCAGGCAGACATCCGAGAAGGCGTTGATTCTCATGACATCGCCGCCCGGCCCGCAAGAATCAGGCCCAGATCCTCAAGTCGGCGGCTTCCGGGGCGGGCTCCTCGAAGGTCCATTCGCCACCGTCGGCGGCGGGGGAGGAATACGGCTGAATGATGGCCACCGCGCCACCGAGGCTGTGCTCGGCGAGGGCGTGGACGGCGTCGGATTCTTCCTGCAGGAGGGTCACGTCGGAGACCAGGGCCACGGCGACGAAGTTCTCGCGCTGCCCGATCAGCAAGGTGACCAGGTCATCCATCATGACCTCGGCGTCGACATCCGCCTCGGGATCCTCTTCGTTCTCATCCGGCTGGACGGCCAGTAGTCGCAACTCGCCTTCTGCGTCGCCGTCGGGCTCCAGGCCAATGGCGAAGGGCAGGAAGACACCATTGGTTTCGAGCTGCTCGCGGGCGACGCCCAGGGCGGTGCCAAGCACCTTATTCAGGTCCTGGTGGGCTGCCTCACCGAGTTCGGCCAGCCGGTTTTCCGTGGGGTTCTCGCTCATGCATTGCTCCTGACAAGGGTGAGGACGGCGTCGCGGACGCGTTCCATGGTCGTGGTGTCTACGGCTTCCCCGTTATAGCGGAGGAAGGGTTCGGTGTTGGAAGGGCGCAGGTTGAACCAGAAGGATCCATCCGTGGCCTTCACCGTGGTGCCGTCCAGCCTATCGACGACGGTGTCCTGCGTCGAAAAGTGTTCCAGGACGCGGGCCACTGCCGCCTCCTTGTCCTCGACCTCGGAGTTGATCTCCCCCGAGGAGAAGTAGGGCTCGTATTCGGCGGCCAGATCGCCCAGGGGGCGGTCCTGGGACCCCAAGGCGGCCAGCACATGCATCGCGGCGAGCATGCCGGTGTCGGCATTATAGAAATCACGGAAGTAATAGTGGGCGCTGTGCTCGCCGCCGAAGACGGCGCCCTCTGCGGCCATCACCGCCTTGATGAAGGAGTGCCCCACCCGGGTGACCACCGGCCGACCGCCGTCGTGCTCCACCAGTTCGGGCACCGCGCGGGAGGTGATCAGGTTGTGGATGATGACCGGGGTCTGCTCACCGGCAGCCTTCGCCCGGGCAATCTCGCGGCGGGCCACCAACGCGGTGACGGCCGACGGGGAAACCGGCAGACCCGCCTCGTCGATGACGAAGCAGCGGTCCGCGTCGCCGTCGAAGGCCAGACCGAGGTCGGCGCCGTGTTCAACCACGGCGGCCTGCAGATCCTTGAGGTTTTCCGGCTCCAGCGGGTTCGCCGGGTGGTTGGGGAAGGTGCCGTCCAGCTCGAAGTACATCGGCACGATCTCCAGCGGAAGCCCCGGCAACAGATCATCGCCCAAGACCGCGGGGGTGGTCATCCCTGACATGCCGTTGGCGGCATCGACGACGACCTTCAACGGGCGGATCCCCGACAGGTCCACCAGCGATCTGAGGTAGGTGGCGTAGTCCTCCAACACGTCCCGGGTACTGATCTCGCCCTGGGGGACGTCCCCGGAAACCGGGAGGCCCTCCTCCAGGTAGGTCTGGGCCAGGTCGCGGATGTCATAGAGCCCGGTATCGGAGGAGACCGGCACGGCGCCGGCCTTCGCCATTTTCATGCCGTTATAGGCGGCCGGGTTGTGACTGGCGGTGAAGACGACGCCGGCCGCGTCCAGATGACCGCAGGCAAAGTAGAGCTCGTCGGTGGAGATCAGTCCCAACAGGCAGACATCGGCCCCGCGGTAGGAGGCCCCCCGGGCGAAGGCCGCACTGAAGGCGGGGGAGGAGGGGCGCATGTCGCCGCCGACCAGAACCTGTTTCCCGGCCAGGGACAGGATGTCGACGAAGGCGGCGCCGACGGCCTCGACGATCTCCTCGTTAATGGTTTCGCCGACGATGCCGCGGACGTCGTAGGCCTTGAAGGAAAGGGAAAGATCAATCTCGCTGCTCACGGGTTCGAGCTTAGCTGTTCGGGGCGTGTCCACGCGATGATCCACCGACTTCACCCGGCCGGTGCCCAACCGTGGGTCCTCGCTGGGATACTGGGGCCATGGTTGAAACGCGGAACGCACAATTACACGAAGACGCCACGACGGTCCTGCGCCGGCTGGTCGGAAACGACGGGGCTGAATTCCATGACGGCCAGTTCGAAGCGATCGAGGCGTTGGTCGAAGGGGGCCGCCGGGCCCTGGTGGTCCAGCGCACCGGTTGGGGCAAATCCGCCGTGTATTTCGTGGCCAGCCTGCTGCTGCGCGCCCGTGGTTCGGGGCCGACACTGATCGTCTCCCCGCTGCTGGCCCTCATGCGCGACCAGGTCGCCGCAGCGGCCCGTGCCGGGGTGCGGGCCGAAGCCATCAACTCGGCCAACGCCGTGCAATGGCAGGAGATCATCGCCAAGCTCGAGGCCGACGAGGTGGACGTTCTGCTGGTCTCGCCCGAACGACTGAATAATCCTTCCTTCCGCGAACAGCAGCTGCCCGAACTGATCCGCAGAATGGGCTTGCTGGTAATCGACGAAGCCCACTGCATTTCCGACTGGGGGCATGACTTCCGCCCCGACTACCGGCGGATCAGGGACCTCATCGGCGCCCTGCCGGGAAATGTTCCGGTGCTGGCCACCACGGCGACCGCCAACGAGCGGGTGGTCCACGACGTGCAGGAACAGTTGGCCGTGGGCGGGGCCGAGGTCTTCACCCTGCGCGGACCATTGGCCCGCAAATCGCTGCGGCTCGGTGTCCTGCGGCTGCCGAGCCCGCGTTCCCAGCTGGCCTGGTTATTGACCCACCTGGACGACCTGCCCGGCAGCGGCATCATCTACACCCTGACGGTTTCGGCGGCCGAGGACATCACCCGGCTGCTCCGTGAAGCAGGGCACGAGGTGCGTTCCTATACCGGGCGGACCGACCCCGAAGAGCGGGCGGCGTCCGAACAGGCGCTGAAGGAGAACCGGGTCAAGGCCCTGATCGCCACCAGTGCGCTGGGGATGGGCTTCGATAAACCCGACCTCGGCTTCGTCGTCCACGTCGGGGCCCCCAGCTCGCCGGTCGCCTACTACCAGCAGGTGGGGCGTGCCGGCCGTGGAACCGATAACGCCGACGTGCTGTTGCTGCCGGGCACCGAGGACCGCGAAATCTGGAGGTACTTCGCCACCTCCTCCATGCCCGACGAGGAAAGGGCTCACGCGGTCCTCTCCGAACTGGAAGCTGCCGGAACGGCGGTTTCGGTCCCGGCCCTGGAAGCCCGGGTGAACCTGCGACGCTCCCCGCTGGAACTGCTGCTGAAGGTTTTGGCCGTGGACGGGGCCGTGGAACGGGTCGCCGGCGGGTGGGCGCGCACCCGCGAACCCTGGTCCTACGATGCCGCCAGGTATGCGCGGGTCGCCGCGGCCCGCGTCGACGAACAGAATTCGATGCTGGAATACGAGCGCACCACCGGTTGCCGGATGGAGTTCCTCTCCCGTGTGCTGGACGATCCGGCAGCGGCACCGTGCGGGCGCTGCGATAACTGTGCCGGCCCCTGGTATCAGGACACGATCGGCGATGAGGCCCGCGACAGGTCCCAAGCGGCCCTCGGACGGGTGGGCGTCCAGGTCGACCCCCGGGCCATGTGGCCCGGCGGGATGGACCGCCTGGGTGTCCCGCTGAAGGGCAAGATCAAATCCGCTGACCAGGCCCGCACCGGTCGGGCCCTGGCCCGACTCACCGACCTGGGCTGGGGAGCCCGGCTCCGGACCCTGCTCTCGACCCCCGTCGACGAGGCCCCCGACGCCCCCATCGAGGAGGCGATGCTCCGGGCCTGCGTGCAGGTGCTCTCCGAATGGGATTGGGCCGAACGCCCGGCAGCAGTGGTGAGCCTGCCCTCACGCACCCGCGGTGAACTGGTGGGCTCCTTCGCCCGGGGGATCGCAGGAATTGGCCGGCTTCCCTACCTCGGGGCATTGGACTACCCGCATGGCGGACCCCGGGGAGCTTCGGGAGGTAATAGCGCCTTCCGGCTCGCCGCCGTCTGGGGGCAGTTCGCCGTGGGAGCCGACCTGGCCGAGAAACTGGCGTCCCTGGACGGCCCGGTCCTGCTGATCGACGATTACGTCGACAGCCGGTGGACCCTCACCGAGGCCACCCGGGTGCTCCGAGAAGCCGGGGCCGACGCCGTCCTGCCTTTCGTCCTGGCGGTCTCTGCCTAGACAGTGGACCCACGCCCTAGACTTGGGGCATGGAGACGTTGTTATGGGTTGTGGTCCCGCTACTGGTGTTGGCTGCCGTGTGGTGGTGGGTGGCGCGGCTGCGTCGGAAGACCACCGCGGAGGTGAACGGTTCCGTCGGGCCCGCATCGGCCCGGGAGGCCGCCGGGCAGTTGGGCGCCGAAGCCCACCGTGCCGTGTACCGTCAGCTCGCCCAAGGGAACTTCATGGGCGCCGTGCAGGCCTACCGCTCGGCCACCGGTGTGGGGGTCAAGGCCAGCATCATTGCCGTGCGCAGCCTCGAAGCCCACCCGCAGGTCCACCAGGATCGGGGCTCGTTCGCCCAGACACAGGAACCGGTGCAGGACACCCGGCCGCCGGCGGAAGCCACGGGCAGCGAAGCATCCGCAGCTGCTCCCGGGGAACCGGGCGCCGACCCGGCGGCCGGGGGCGACGTGGCAGGGGCCGGGCCCACCGAACCCACGGCCGAGGCTGCCGACCCGTCAGGTCCCGCGGCGCAGGCGAATCTGGACGATTTCACCATTCCTGAGGAATGGGCCGAAAAATTCGGGAGCGGGGCCAGCCGCAAAACCTCCAATTTCCGGATCTCCGCGGAGGAAGACGGCGTCAAACGGGAGTTCGGTACCGATGAACTGCCCCCTGCCGAGTTTGACCAGTTCCAGTCGCTGCTGCGTGACCACGATCTTGACGGTGCGGCAGACCTGCTGGCCAAATTCTCGGGCCTGGACCGGGATTCCATCAGGGAACTTCTCGATACGGCGCCGGTCGATGGCAACCCGGCATCGATGTCGGAAGATATTGCCGACTTCAGCTTCGAGGGAGACGGCCCCGAAGGACACGTGCAATTCAGCGCCAGCGACCTCCCGGGGGAGGACAGGACCCGCTTCTTGGGGTTCGTCCGTGCCGGGGAGCTCGGGCAGGCCGCGGAGATCGTCCACCGGCATACGGGCCTTCCCGCCGAGATGGTCGAACAACTGCTGACGGCCTTCGGGAAAAAATAGGCACAAAAAAACCCCTACCTGAGTAGGGGTTTTTCAGCGGAGACGGGGGGATTTGAACCCCCGGTCGAGTATAACCCCGACCCTTCATTAGCAGTGAAGTCCATTCGGCCGCTCTGGCACGTCTCCAGCGCTGCCGTGGCAGCCCCCCAAGACTACCGAACAGTGCCCCCCAAATTCAAAATGCCCCTCAGCTCACGGCCCGCCACAGAAATTCGTAGCTGGTTGCCAGCATCTGGGCACTCTGCCGGTTATCCGATGCCCCGGCATGGCCGCCCTCCAACGACTCGCGGTACCAGATCCCCGGAACCTGCGCGTCGAGCATCTTCGCCGCCATCTTGCGGGCCTGCACCGGCCCGACCCGGTCGTCGCTGGTCGCGCTCCAGAAAAGAGTGGTGGGGAAGGTCTTCCCCGCAGCCAGGGCCGCATCGAGCAGATGGTAGGGGGAGAACCCGGCGATGAATTCCCAGTCCTCGGCAACATCCGGGTCGCCATATTCGGCAATCCACGAGTGTCCTGCCGACAGCCGCGTATAACGGCGCATGTCCAGGAGGGGAACACCGCAGGAGATCGCACCGAAGAGTTCCGGATAAACGGTGAGCATATTACCGACCAGCAAACCGCCGTTGCTGCGTCCGGTGGCTGCCAGATGTTCGGGGCGGGTCACCCCGCGGTGCACCAGATCCCTGGCGATGGCTGCGAAGTCCTCATACGCCCGCGGCCGGTTCTCCCGCAAGGCCGCCCGATGCCAGGCGGGACCGTATTCGCCACCGCCACGAATATTGGTCAGCACATAGACTCCGTTCCTGCCGGAGGTGGATTCCCGGCGGAGCCAGGCACGGCCCACCACCCCGGAGTACGACGGCGTCAGACTGGTTTCGAATCCGCCGTAACCGTTCATCAACACCGGGTTGGCCCCATCAAGGGCCAGATCCTTCGGTCCGACCTGGAAGTAGGGGACCGCCGTCCCGTCGTCGCTGGTCGCGAAATGCTGCTGGACCTCCAAACCCGTGGCGTCGAAGCGGGCGGGGGAGGATTTGATCGGTTGCGGGGCTCCCGCCCCGATGGTCCCGCGGGAGAGGGTGGCCGGGCTCAGGAACCCTGTGGAGACCAACCAAAAGTCATTGGCCGTCTCCGGGTCCTCATCGTCGACCGGCCCGATGGATAGGTCTTGGTGTTCCTCCCCACCCACCTCGAGCCGACGCACTTGCCAGCCGTCGGCAGGATCTGCCACCAGGATCCGTGAGGAGACGTGATGCAGCACGGTCAGCAGCAGATGGTCGGCGGTGAAGGAGGAGGACTGCAACGACGTGTCGGCGTCCGGGGTGAAGACCACGGTCACGGTGCGCTCCCCGGAAAGGAAGGCGTCCAGGTCGGCCACGGCCAGACAACCGGAAGGCAGGGTCCGGGTGCCCAGTTCCCACTCTTGCTGCGGACTGAACATCAGCCATTGGCGGTGCAGGCCGACCCGCACGTGGGTGGGGACCTCGACCGGCACCCACTGCCCCTCCCGCAGAATCGAGGTGGAAGTGTTGAAGAAGTCGACGACGTCGGTGGCGGTGACATGCCGGTATCCAGGGGTCTGGTCGACCGAAACCTGAGCCATCACATGGGAGGCTTCGATGGCGAAGACCTCGGGCGCTTGCCCCGGGTCCATCCCGCGGTGAACCCGGCGGACGGTGCGGGCATACCCCGAACGGGTCAAGGAGCCGGGGCCGAAGTCGGTGGCCACGTACCAGGCGTCGGGACCGTCCCAGCTGACCTGGCTCTTCCCGGCCGGCAGCGAGAAACCGTCGGGGACAAAACGTGCCGCCTGCAGATCGAATTCGCGCACCGCCACCGCGTCCCCGCCATCGGGGGAGAGGCGCAGGAGGGCACGGAGGTAGTCCCCGCCCTCCGGGGGGCGCAACAGGGCGGCCCCGGCGAAGACCCAGTCGGTGCCCTCCGCCGCTGCCAGGGCATCGACGTCGAGCAGGATCTGCCAGTCGGGGTCCTCGCCGGCGTAGGACTGCCAGGTGGTCCGCCGCCACAGGCCCTTCGGATGGGAGGCGTCACGCCAGAAGTTGTAGTAATACCTGCCGCGTTTGGTGGCCATCGGGATGCGGTCCTGGGCATCGAGGACCGACAGGACCGAGGATTCCAGCGACCGGTACGCCTCATCGTGCAGCATGTCCTCGGTCGCTGCATTGCGTTTCCTCACCCAGTCCACGGCTGCTGCCCCGTGGATATCCTCCAACCAGGAGAAGTTGTCGTCGGGATCGGAATCGGTGGTCGGCCCCGTCAACGGGGCTGCAGAGGTGCTGTCCATGGGGCTCAGTCTACGAGTGGCCCGGTGGCCGGGCGGTACGCTGGGAACCCTCGGCCCTCTGCGGAACGGCGGGGAAGCAGGCGGGGTACCCGCATGGTCCAAGCGAAGGAGCAGCACGTGGCAGCACCCCCGTTCACCCTGGTGATCGTCGGTTCCGGACCTCGCGGGACCTCGACCCTGGAACGGGTGTTGGCCCGGCTTGAAGCGGCCGATCAGGTCCGGGATCCCGAGGGCTCCCGTCCTGCCCGGAGGCTGGAAATTACCGTCGTCGACCCCTGCGAACCCGGGCCGGGCCATGTCTGGGCTCCCGAGCAGCCGCGGTACTACCTGATGAACACTCCGGCGCTCTACCCCACGGTCGCCCCGGCGCGGGGGCTAGGGAACAACGCGGGGCTGACCTTCGAGGAATTCAGGGTCGGCGGTGGAGACGGTGCCGACCTCGATGCTGTGGAACGGGCCGAATTGGCTGAATTGGCGGCCAACGGCTTCCCCAGCCGGGCGATCTACGGCAGCTATCTCCGCCACGTGTTCTCCCGGGTACGCGACCGGCTCGAAGCGCATCCTGCCGTCGCCTCCTTCACCGTGGTGCGTGCCGAAGCCACCTGTCTCCGCCGCGAAGCCAACGGCTACCGCCTGAGCCTGGAGCGGAAAACGGGGCAGGGGCCCGCCGTGCCCGACCTGGTGGCCGAAGCCGTCGTGCTGGCCGTCGGACACGTTCCGGCGCATGCGAACCCGCTGCAGCGTACCGCCGGGGAACGCGCCACCGCCGTCGGACTGCACTACCAGGGACCCAACGTCCCCGCCGACGTTGATTGGGGGATCTACCCGGCCGGGGAGCCGGTGTTGGTGCGCGGGCTCGGGTTGAACTTCTTCGACGCCATGACCGCGATGACCGTCGGCCGCGGCGGTTGTTTCGTCTCCACCGGAAAGGGGCCGGGCCATGCCCTCGAGTACCGGGGCACTGGCCGCGAACCCTTGCTGCACGCAGCCTCCCGCCGGGGGGCTCCCTACCGGGCCAAGGCCTGCATCGATTCCTTCCTGCCGGCCTCGGTTTCCCTGCGTCACCTGACCTTCGACGCCGTCCATGCCCTCGCCGCCGACGGCGCCCCGGGTGAACCCCGCGGCAAGGTCGGGTTCAACGCCCATATCTGGCCGCTGCTCCACCGCGATGTGCTCCACACCTACTACGCCACCCTGGCCCGCGTCTCACCCGAACTCTTCGAGGAACCCGGGACCTTCCTGGCGGAACTGGACGATATCCTCGACGCCCCGCACGTCCATGGCCAGGAAGTCTGGCGCACCGTGGCCCGTGAACTCGTCGAACGGGCGGCCCCCGAGGCCAGATGGCTCGATGTTGCCGGGCTGGGGCACCCCTTCGCCGACCGCGGATTCGTCGGACATTCCGCCTACCAGGGGGCGGTGCTGCAATACCTGGAACATGATGCGGAATCCTCGGCCCGGGGGGAGGATGACCCGTTGAAGATGGCGATCGGCGCACTGAACGCCGGCCGCGGCATCGTCAAACGCCTCGTGGCCGAGGGGATGCTCGATGATGCCAGCCGGCTCGATGAGCTCGGCCGCTGGTTCGAGCCCCTCGTCGAAGGACTGGCCAGCGGGCCGCCCCTGCAGCGGATCGAGGAACTAGCGGCGCTGGCGCGCGCCGGCATCGTGCAGTTCGTCGGCCCCGATCCGGTGTTCTCGCTCGACGAGGAGGCGGCATGTTTTGCCGCATCCTCGCCCTGGGTGCAGGACGAGCCGGTCACCGCCCAGTACATGTTCGAGGCGATGATGCCCGCCAACCGGGTCGCCCAAACCGCCTCCCCGCTCCTGGAGCAGTTGTGGGCCGATGGGCTGGCACGCCCCCGGCTGATGCTCAACCCCGAAGGTGAGGGAGTGTATGGCTCGGGATTCGACGTCGTCGGACAGCCGTACCGGCTCGTCGACGCCGCGGGAATCGCGCACCGTGGGATCTTCGTGCTGGGTCTGCAACTCTCCAGCGTGCAGTGGGGCACCGCGATCGCCGCGGAAGCCGGGGCCGGCTTCGCCGACGGCGCCCGCACCCTGGGGGATGCGGACGCCGTGGCCTCGGAAGTCCTCAGGATGGCCGCCCGAATCTGAGGTTTCGGGTTAACGGCAACAGGGAAGCGGGCCCGTGATGGACCCGCTTCCCTGTCTGAACGCGGAAGGTAAGGGATTTGAACCCTTGGTGCGGGGTTACCGCACACTGGTTTTCAAGACCAGCTCCATAGGCCGCTCGGACAACCTTCCAGACACGAGAACTATACGCGAGCAGCCCCGGGCAGGAAAACCGTGGGCGATAGGCTCGGTGGTGGACGCCGTTTTTCGTGATTGAAGGGACCCTTGTTTTGAGCCCGAACACCGCAGCCGATCTGCCCACCACCATGCGCGCCGTGGAGTATTCCGGGCCAGGAGGCAGTGAGGTCATCCGCATCGCCGAGCGCCCGGTCCCGGTACCCGGGCCCGGAGAAGTCCTCATTCGGGTGGCAGCGGCAGGACTGAACCGCGCCGACGTGGCCCAACGTCAGGGAAACTATCCACCACCCGAAGGGGCCTCCGATGTCCCCGGTCTCGAGGTCTCGGGAACCATCGCCGCCTGTGGTCCCGGTGTCAACGGGTACGACGACGATGAGCCGGTCTGTGCGCTGCTCGCCGGTGGCGGATACGCCGAATATGTTGCGGTTGCTGCCGTGCAGGTCCTCCCGGTCCCGCGGGGCGTGGGATTGGTCGAAGCCGCGGCTCTTCCGGAGGTGGCCAGCACCGTGTGGTCGAACCTCTTCATGGAGGCCGGGCTGTCCGCGGGGGAGTGGGCCTTGATCCACGGTGGGGCCGGAGGCATCGGGACGATGGCCACGCAATTGGCCACCGCCTACGGTGCCCGGGTGGTCGTCACTGCCGGTAGCGACGAGAAGATCGAATATTGCCGTGGATTCGGTGCCGTGGACGGGATCAACTACCGCGAGGAAGATTTCGTTGAACGGATGCGGGCCATCAGCGCTGGACACGGGGCCGACGTCGTCCTGGACATCATGGGGGCGAAATACCTGAAACAGAACCTGGAAGTGCTCGCCCCCGATGGCCGGTTGGTGATCATCGCCCTGCAGGGTGGTGCGAAAGCCGAGATCAGCCTGGCCCGGCTGATGACCCGGCGACTGCGCGTCATCGGGACCACCTTGCGCGCCCGCAGCCTCGAGGCCAAGGGCCGGGTCGTCGACGGGGTACGCGCCGGGGTCTGGCCCGCTGTGGAGGCAGGGACGGTCCGCCCGGTGGTGGAGAAGACCTTCCCCTTGGCCGAAGCAGCTGCCGCGCACGACTACTTCGACTCCGGCGAACACCGCGGCAAGATCCTGCTGACCAGCTAAAGCGATGCGAGGGGCCGGGGCGGGCCGGCCCGCATCATGGCAAGATGGAAGCATGAACGAACACGATAAGCCGCAGTCGCCGGCCCTCCCGGGCGACGGGGCCGGGGCCGACGCTGCCCCGTCACCCTTCAGGATCCAGGGGTTGGTTGAAGAACCGGCGAAGGTCATGCGCATCGGTTCGATGATCAAGCAACTCCTCGAAGAGGTCAGGACGGCCCCGCTCGACGACGGGGCCAGGGCCACCTTGGCGGATATCCACGAACGTTCGGTCTCCGAACTCGAATCCGGACTCTCCCCGGAACTGGTCGGGGAGCTGCGCCGGATCAGGTTGCCCTTCACCGAGGACCAGACCCCCTCCGAAGCCGAATTGCGGATCGCCCAGGCCCAACTGGTCGGCTGGCTGGAAGGTGTTTTCCACGGAATCCAGACGGCGCTTGCCGCCCAGCAGCTGGCCAGCGAACAGTTGGCCCGGCGGATCCAGTTACGTGAACTGCCTCCGGGGACCCCGGTGGCCCCCGGCATCGTGATCAACGACCGGGGAGAGCCCGAACGGGTGGCGCCGGGCCGGCCTGCCCCGGACAGGGCGCCAGCCGAGGACAACGACGGCGGACCGGGACAGTACCTCTGAACATGGGGTGGGTTTCACGGATGCGCGGTGCCCGCCGCGACGACAAAGATTTGGGCGATGGTGTCTGGCGTCGGGCCAACGACCGTTTCGGGCGTGGACTGGACCGGTTCCACCAGGTCCTCGAGGGGATCGAAGCCGATGACCTGCACAACGCTTTGGTGATGATTGCCAACCACCTGGCCGAGCTGCAGCCACGGGTGCGCGCCGTGTGCATGGCAGCGCAAGCCCAACGGCCCAGCAGCGGGCAAGATATTCCGGGAAGCCACGCGGCGGTTCACCGGGCCCTGTCCAAGGCGGCCAACGATCTGGCCGCAGCGGCACAAGCAGCCGCGATGTCTCGGCTGGATGGGGAACGCTGGGGGTATAACTCGGCGGGGCTGGAGAATGTGGCCTTCCGCGCCGATCTGGTCGTCGACGGGGTCCGCCTCGCCGAACAAGCGCTCGCCGACGCGGGCTGAACGCGGGGCGTTCGCCGAACGCGGAGAGCGGGCATCGGCTTCCTTCGTACACCGAGGGCGGTGGCAGGATAGCTGGATGACCACCTACGAATCACCTCAACTGACGTTCAACGATGGCAGGACCATCCCCCAGCTCGGCTACGGAGTCTGGAAGGTGAAGGATGACGTCGCCGAGAAGGTCGTTTCCTTGGCCTTCGACGCCGGATACCGTCACGTGGACACCGCACGGATCTACGGGAACGAAGCAGGCGTGGGCCGCGCCGTTGCCGCCTCGGGCCTCGAACGGTCAGACCTGTTCGTTACCACCAAGGTCTGGAATGCAGACCAGGGCTACCAGCAGACCCTCGACGCCTTCGACGCGTCCATGGAACGGATGGGGATGGAGTTCATCGACCTCTTCCTCATCCACTGGCTGCAGCCGAAACAGGGCAAGCACGTGGAAACGTGGAAGGCGCTGATCGAACTGCAGAAGTCCGGCCGCGTGGGTTCCATCGGCGTCTGCAACTTCACCGCCGAGGCACTGGCAGAGCTTGAGGAAGCCACCGGGATCGTTCCGGCCATCCACCAGGTGGAAACCCACCCGTTCTTCCCGCAGACCGCCCTGCGCGAGTACGAGGCCTCCCGGGGCATCCTCCACCAGTCATGGTCCCCGCTGGGTCAGGGCTCGGAGCTGCTCGGGAACCAGGTGCTGACCGATATCGCCGCCAAGCATGGCGCCACCCCCGCCCAGGTCGTCATTGCCTGGCATCTGGCGCTCGGGCTCGTGGTGATCCCCAAGTCGGAGACCCCCGCCCGGATCGTGGAGAACTGGGAGTCCCTGGGTGTGACGCTGGATGACGAGGACATCGCAGCGATCAACGGATTGGATCGCGGGGAGGAAGGGCGCATCGGCCCGGACCCCGCAGTTAGTGACTTCGAGTAAGCCGTCGGATTCACCCCCGATACAGCGAAGGACCCGTCACCGCTAGGTGACGGGTCCTTCGCTGTGCAAGGCAATGACTAGTCGGTGGTGATCAGCCGTCGCATTCGCGGCAAATCTTCACGCCGTTCTTTTCGCGGGAGAGCTGTGAGCGGTAGCGCACCAGGAAGCACTCACCGCAGGTGAATTCGTCCTGACCCTGTGGCCGGACCTGGACAACGAGCTCGTCGTCAATGATGGCTCCGGGCAATTCGCCGCCATCCAGCGGCTCATCCTCGTCCAATTGCTCGACGGCAGTCTTCTGGTTCGGCGCGTCCATCGCCTTGACCTGCTTGAGGGTTTCTTCGCTTCGTTCAGCGACATCGGGGCGGACTTCGTCGTAGTCGACAGCCATGCGGGTACTCCTGGTAATTCGTGTGGTGGGAAGCGACATATTAGGCCAACATCGGGCTCAAAGCCAATCGATTTTTTGAAAGGTGTTTCAACTCACCATTGCCGGCGCCGAAAGGCCGGGGCAGTCCACGGCCCATGATGTTTGAGGGGGTGCCCTTTTCGATGCCAACGGTTGGTGGCAGCAGGGGCGCATGGAACGGTATTTGTGGGTCTTGAAGTCCGCCGTGCTCGCAAGAAGCATCTGAAAAACTCCCGACGAGGTGCATCAGAGAATGTCAGCGACGCCGGTGCCCGAGGGGCTACCTCATCAGCGTCGGATAAGGCCCGGGGCAGGGCCTACGTCGTCGAGGAGGCCCTCGCCATGGTCGGTGGGGAGCTGGCCCGTGTCGCTCACGAGGAAGCAGAAACGCTCAAGGACGAACGCCTGGCGGGTGCACGTGACGGAAAATCCAGTGGACCGGATGCTTCTGGATTCCCCGATCCGCAGGGCGGTGATGGAGGCAGGGCGCGATCCCATCAAAGAACACCAGCGGGGTGAAACGCGACGATCGTTGGGTGCTTCGTGCCGCGAGCCGGTGGTTACTCGCGCCGAGGAGGATGGGGCCCTTGGAGTCGTCGCATCCCCAGCAGATCTTCACATCGTTCTTCTCACGGGACAGCTGTGAACGGTAACGCATCAGGAAGCACTCGCCAGACGTGAACCCGGCCTGTGCCTAGGGGCGGACCGTGATGCTGGAACACCAAGGAGCGCGGGCCCGGACCGCCAGCATCATGGCCCATGCTCTTGCGCAGATGCCATAACCTGCCACGATGTAGGGATGACGAACATCAGCATCCGCTGGGTCGGCGACCCACCAACAGCATCATCGGGCTGGTTAGCGGCTTTCACCGAAGACGGTACGAACGTCGGGGAAGCCAGCTACCGGAGCTGGGAAGAGGATTCCCGACTGACCTATCTGGGCGACTTCATCGTCGACCCCGAGTACCGCAAACACGGTATCGCCAAGGACATGATGTGTACCGTGTTCGACCATCTGGGCCGGGAACGGCAATACATCGTCTCGCTCACCGGCAACTTGGGCAGGATGTTCATGGAGGCCGTGGCCAGCGAGAAGGATGCACCGAAAATCTTCGAACTCCACGAGGACGGCACCACCTACCGCCCCATGAACTAGGCAGGGCTCAGGGGATTCGTGCGGTCATCAAGCGCACGAAAAAACGCCATTTCCTTGTGTGTTCACGGGAAATGGCGTTTCTTCGTGGTGGAGCCCCCTGCCAGAATCGAACTGGCGACCTTTTCATTACGAGTGAAACGCTCTACCAACTGAGCTAAGGAGGCACGGCGACCTCAGGGGCCACCAGCCGATAGTTTATAGGAGCATTTCACCAGCGGTCAAAACGGGTGCTGTCGCCGAGCCCATCCCTAGCACTTCAACCCGTCCTTCGGAACGGTCGAGTCCAGGAAATAGTCGTCGACGGCGTTGCCGATGCATTCGTTGCTCCGCCCATAGGCGGTGTGCCCGCGACCGTCGAAGGTCACCAGCACCGAGGACTCGAGCTGCTGATTCAGGGCCTGGGACCAGGGGTAGGGGGTCGCCGGGTCGCCGGTGGTGCCGATGATGACGATCGGGGCAGCACCGGGTGCCGAGACCGGGGCCGGCTGACCGGTGGGTTTGAACTTCCAGTCCTTGCAGGCCAGCCCTTCGAAGGCCAGATACTTGCCGATCGTCGGGGATGCCTTCTCGAGTTTTTTCTCGTCTTGACGTTGTCCATCGAGGCTCGTATCCACCTGATAATCCAGGCAGTTGATCGCCGTGAACGCGGCCTCGGCATTGTCGTTATAGGAGCCGTCCTCGTTGCGGTTGGCGCTCATATCCGCCAACTCGAGCATCGGCGTGGGGTTCCCGGCAAAGGCCGCGTTCAGCGCGTCGGTCAGCTGCGGCCAGTAACCGTCGTCGTAGAAGGCCATCAGGAATCCACTGACGAAGTCGGTGATGCCGACCTCTCGGCCGTCCTCGGCGGTCAGCGGGGCCTGTTCAACGGAGTCGAAGAGATCCCGGAGCTGATCGCGGGCCTGATCGACGTCACCGTCGAAGGGGCAGTCCTGGCTTTGGAGGCAATCCTCGAGATAGTCGGTGATTGCCTTCTCGAAGCCTTCGGCCTGGCCCAAGGTGACGTCCTCGTTGCTCAGAGAAGGGTCCATCGCCCCATCGAGCACCATGTGTCCGATGTGGGAGGGGAACAGGTCGGCATAGGTGGCGCCGAGCTTCGTGCCGTAGGAGAAGCCCAAATAATCCAGCCGCGGGGCGTCACTGACGGCCCGAAGGATGTCCATGTCCTTCGCGGAACTCACCGTGTCGACATGGCCCAGGGAGGCACCGGAGCGTTCGGCACACTCTGCGGCGTAGTCTTTGCCCTCCTGCTCGAGCTTCTTCAACCCGGCCTTCGTGTCGGGATCGATGTCCCGGGTGCGGTCGGCGTCGCGCTGGGCGTCGGTCCGGCAGCTCACCGGCGCCGACCGGCTGACCCCCCGGGGATCGAAGCCCAGCAGGTCATAGCCGGAGCGCAGATCATCGGAGAAAACCAGTGTCCCGGCATCCCTGACCAGGTCGACGCCCGAACCTCCGGGGCCGCCGGGATTGACCAAGAGGGTTCCCTGCTTCTTCTTGCTGGCGCCGAGTTTGATGACGGAGAGATCGATGGATTTCTTCTCCGGTTGTTCGTAGTCCAACGGGACCTTCACCTCGGCGCATTCGAACTGTGTTGAACAGCTCGTCCACTCCACGCTCTGGGAATAGTACTTCGCCAGGTCCGCGGGAGCCGAAGGCATGGGGGCCTCTGATGCCGGTGCCCCCGCATCATCGGAGGGTTGGCCGCTGCAGGCGGTCAGGAGCACTAACGAGGCGGCCGCAGCGGCCGCCCAGCGCAGCCGTCGTCGGAGGGGGATCATGCGGTGGTGTCTCCTTGGTTCCTAGCCGGCAGTAGCCCGGCCATCATGGCCTCCATGGCCAGCAATGGTTGGACGTTGGCGGTGATGCGTCGGCGGGCTTCGGAAATGTAGTCGATCCGGGCCAACGTTTGTTCTGCTGTGGTGCGGTGGGCCACCGTGGCGAGTTCGCGAGCCAGATAGTCATTGACCAGCTCGCTGCCGGTGGCCAGCTGCAAGGTCAGCACGTCACGGTAGAACGTGGTCAGGTCAATCAATGCCCGGTCCAGCGAGTCGTTGACACCGCGTTTGGCCCGACGTTTATTGAGTTCCTCAAGTGCCTTGAATTGGCTGCGCAGCTGCGGTGGGATCGGGGAATCGGAGTCCAAACCCAGGGATTCGCGGAGAGCGGCGGTATCGGCCGTCGCACGGGCCTCCGCCGAGGCGGTGGACTCCTCGGTGGAGAGCTTGACCAGATCTCCGGCAGCAACCACCGCATCGGACACCGACTGGAGGCGCAGGGGCAGCTTCACCGTCCGATCCCGCCGGAGACGGGCTCCCTCGTCGCGGGCCAGCCGACGGGCAATGCCGATATGGCTTTGGGATACCCGGGCGGCGAAATCGGCTTGTTCGGCCGTCAGCCCGTCGCGGCGGACCAGCAGTTCGGCCACCGCCTCACGGGAGGGAACCCCGAGGGAGATGGGCCGGCAACGCGAACGGATCGTCACCAACACGTCTGCCGGGCTCGGGGCGCACAGGATCCAGACGGTATGCGGTGGGGGCTCCTCGATCGACTTGAGCAGGACGTTGGTGGTCCGCTCGGTCATCCGGTCGGCGTCCTCGACGATGATGACCCGCCATTTACCGGCCGATGGCCGGTCCTGGGCCCGGGTGATCAGCTCACGGACATCCACGATCTGGTAGGTGACCTTCTCGGTGGCGATCAATGAGACGTCGGGGTGGGTTCCCGCCATGACGGTGCGGCAGGCATGGCACTGCCCGCAGCCGCGGTCCTGCGGATCGGGGGCATCGCATTGCAGGGCAGCGGCAAAGGCGCGGGCAGCATTCGAACGACCCGACCCCGGGGGGCCCGTGAACAGCCAGGCATGCGCGGGAGCACCCAGGGTGGCTGCCCGTTGGAGGGCGTCGATGGCCGCGTCCTGACCCGGCAGGTCGGCCCAGACCCCGGTCAGCTCGACGGCGGCGCTCATGAGGAGGCCCCGGCGGCCTGGATCGCGGTCTCCACGGCGGAGGCAATCCGGGCTTCCAGGTCCTCAACTTCCAGGGAAGCATCAAGCACCAGATAGGTGCCGTCGTCGTTCCTCGCGCGGTCCAGGAAGGCCTGCCGGATGCGGGCATGGAAATCGTCGGGCTCGGATTCGAGCCGGTCCTCGGCCCCGTGGCCCTGCGTGCGACGGAGCCGACCAGAAAGTGGGTCGACGTCGAGCAGGATGGTCAGATCGGGGCGGAGTCCGTCCGTGGCCCAACGGTTCAGCCGCAGCACTTCCTCGGTCCCCAGTCCGCGTCCCACCCCTTGGTAGGCGACCGAGGAATCAATGAAGCGATCGCAAATGATGGTGGTCCCGCGGGCCAGCGCCGGAAGGATGAGCTGCTCGACATGGGCGGCACGGGCCGCGGCGAACATCAAGGCTTCGGTGCGGGCATCGACCTGGCCGCGGCCGTGGTCGAGCACCAGGGAGCGCAGTTCCTCACCGATGACGGTGCCTCCGGGTTCGCGGGTGCGGAGGACCTCGCGTCCAGCGTCCTGGAGCCGACGGGCCAACAGGGCAGCCTGGGTGGATTTGCCGGCACCATCGCCGCCTTCGAAGACGACGAACAGGGCCCCGGGCGCGCGCTGCATTTCATTCACCCGGTAAGCCTATCGGCCCCGGGCCGGTAATACGCGGTCGCGACTTCGAGGCTGCCCGACGCGGCGGTCTACGATGCTGACATGTCCTCTTCACACCCGCACGATCTTGCCCCGGATACCGTCGTCGTTGCCGCAGGACGACCCGCGCGCGAGCCCGATGCCCCCGTGAATCCACCGATCGTGCTCTCTTCCACCTTCGTGGGCACCGGCACCCCGGGGCAGGGGGAGCGAACCTACGGACGATTCTCCAACCCGACCTGGGACCCCCTGGAAGAGGCCTTGGCCCAACTGGAGTCCTCCCCGCTGCCCGGGTTGGTCTTCGCCTCGGGGATGGCTGCGGTGGCCGCGGCCATGTCGTTGCTGCCCCAGAACGGGACCATCGTCATCCCCCGGCATAGCTACAACGGCTCCCTTTCGTTGGTGGCCGACCTGCAGTCCCGCATCGGAATCCAGGTGCGTCTGGCCGATATTGCTGACACCGAGGCCACCCTGGCCCTGCTCGACGGCGCCGATATGCTCTGGCTCGAAAGCCCCACCAACCCGATGCTCGAGGTCGCCGATGTGGCGGCACTGGCCGCCGGTGCCCGTGCCGCCTCGGTGCTGTGCGTCGTGGACAACACCTTCTCCACACCCCTCTTGCAGCGCCCGCTGGAACTCGGTGCCGACGTCGTGGTGCATTCGGCGACCAAATACATGGGCGGGCATTCCGACGTCGTTCTGGGGGCGATCCTCACCGGCGATGCCGAGCTGCGGGACAAGCTCCACGCCTACCGGTCGCTCCATGGGGCGATCGCTGGGCCCTTCGAAACCTGGTTGACGCTGCGCGGATTGCGGACCATGGCGCTGCGCGTCGAACGGGCCCAGGCCAACGCCGGTGAACTGGCCCGCCGGCTGGACGCCCACCCCGCCGTGGAAGCCGTCAGGTACCCCGGGTTGGCAACGGACCCCGGGCACGCCCGGGCGGCGGCCCAGATGGAAGGATTCGGTTCCATCCTGTGCATCACCGTGGCCGGGGGAGAGGTAGCCGCCGAAGCGGTCCTGGCGGCACTGCGGTTGTGGACCCCTGCCACGAGCCTGGGCGGCGTCGAATCCCTGGCCGAACGCCGGCGGCGCCATCCGGGGGAACCGGAATCCGTTCCGGAGCATCTGATTCGGCTCAGTGCGGGGATCGAGAACGTCGAGGATCTGTGGAACGATCTGCGCGCCGCGCTGGAGAGCACACGCTAAAGACTGATCGGGCTCCGGTCGCCTAGACTGTCGGATGTGGTTACCGCATTGTTGTTTGAGATCTACCTCTTCAAGGCCCTGAGCCTGGTCGCGCTCGTGCTCGGCCTCTGGGCCTTCATCGATGCCGCCCGCCGTCCGGCGCAGAACTACCAGCGTGAGAATAAGCGGACCAAGGGTTTCTGGATGGGGCTCACCGGCGTGGCCGCCGTCTTCTGCGTCTTCAGTTTCCTCGCCGGCGGTGGTGCAGGATTCCTGCAACTGATCGCCGCCTGCGTCAGCTGCGTCTACCTCGCCGATGTCCGGCCCGCCGTTGGTGGCAAGGGCACCCCGGGGTACTACAACTACTAGGCCCCGGCTCCTAGAGAGCCAGCGACCCCGTCCGCGGGGCCACGCACGCCCAATCCACGGTCAATTCGCCCAAACGCCACCGTGAGGGCCCATCACGGACCGGCCACCCCGCGGCCCGCAAGGCCCGGCACATGGCCATCCAGCGCTGCCGCTGCCCGAAGGTGGCCAAGGGGGCTGCCGCCAGCCACGCAGCATCGGCGGCCGCCAAGAAATCGTGGACCCGTTCGCCGGGATGGTTGCGGTGGATCAGCGCCTTCGGTAGCCGTTCGGCAACCTCGCTGGGTCGTTGAACGGCGCCGAAGCGGATCGAGATGCTCAAGGTCAGTGGGCCCTCGGGGGAGACCCCCACCCAGGTGCTGACCCGGCCGATTTCATCGCAGGTCCCCTCGATGAGCAGACCCGCAGGGTCCAGGCGGGCGGCCAACGAGGACCAGATCGCCGCCACATCCTCTTCGTTATATTGGCGCAAGACGTTGAAGGCCCGGATCAGGAGGGGATTGCGGTCCGTGGGGATCTCGAAACCTCCGACGGTGAAGGACAGGCCCTCGACCTCCAGGAGCTTCGCTGCCAGAACCCTGCCGGGATCGATTTCCAGTCCGACGACGGCCACCCGCGGGTTCACGACACGCAGACGCTGGAAATACTCGACAGCGGTGCGCGGTGAAGCCCCGTACCCCAAATCCACGCAGATCGGTGGTGCCCCGGTGACATCGGGGCGGAGCCTGAAGTTCTGGGTTCCGGTCATCCAACGATCCACCCGGCGCATCCTGTTCGGACTCGTCGTCCCGCGGGTGGGGTTGCCCAAGGGGCGTCCGGCCTGGTGCCGGCCGCTGAGCCTTCGAGACTTTTGCACCACGAAAAAAATATAAACCTCCGGAAGGGTCCTTCATGACCAGATACCGGTGAAAGTAACCGACTTCACGCCCGATAGGATGGGACCATGACGCACACCCTGATCCTGCTCCGCCACGGGCAGAGCGAATGGAACGAAAAGAACCTCTTCACCGGCTGGTACGACGTGCCGCTGACCGAGAAGGGCCGCACGGAGGCCATCCGCGGGGGTGAGCTCCTCACCGAAGCAGGTCTCACCCCTGACGTGCTGCATACCTCGCTGCTCAAGCGCGCGATCATCACGGCCAACCTTGCCCTCGAAGCCGCCGATCTCTCCTGGCTGCCGGTCCGTCGTGACTGGCGCCTGAACGAGCGCCACTACGGCGCGCTGCAGGGCAAGGACAAGGCCCAGACCCTGGCCGAGTACGGCGAGGAGCAGTTCATGAAATGGCGCCGCTCCTACGACACGCCGCCGCCGCCGTTGGACGATGACTCGGAGTTCTCCCAAATCGGGGACCCCCGCTACGCCGACCTCGGCAATGAGGCGCCGCGTACCGAATGCCTCAAGGACGTGCTCGAACGGATGCTGCCCTACTGGGAGGGTGCCATTCGTCCCGATCTGGAGGCTGGCAAGACGGTTTTGGTCACCGCGCACGGCAACTCGCTGCGGGCCATGGTCAAACACCTGGACGGTATTTCGGATGAGGATATCGCCGGGTTGAACATCCCCACGGGCATCCCGCTGGTCTACGAACTGGATGAGGACTTCAAGCCGGTGACCCCCGGCGGCCGCTACCTGGACGCCGCCGCCGCTGCCGACGCCATTCAGGCCGTCGCGAACCAGGGCCGCAAATAGCCGTCCCTTGAACGAGCTGCAGAAAAAGACCGGGGCCGGTCCGCGTTGCTACGCGGACCGGCCCCGGTCGTGTCAGGGGTGGGTTAAAGCGCCCCGCTGCCGGGCTCCCATTCACCGGTGACCAGGTAGTTGACCTTGCGGGCCACCGAGACCCCGTGGTCGCCATACCGTTCCAGATAACGACTGGTCAGGGTCACATCGGCGGTGCGGGGCCCCGATTCGTTCCAGTCAGGGCCGGCCACCGTCTTGAAGACGCTGGCGTGCAGATCGTCGATCCGGGCATTGAGCGCAACAATTTCCCGGGCGATTTCCAGATCCCGTGTTTCGAGCAAGGTGATCAGCTTCCGGGCAATCTGGACGTCGAGCCCGGCCATTTCCGCGAAGACGGGGGCCACCGATGCCGGTGCCACGGTGACCGGAAAACGGAGTCGAGCGAGCTGGGCGATATGACGGGCCAGATCGCCCATCCGTTCCAGGGAGGCGCTCATCCGCAGCGACCCGACGATCATGCGCAGATCCGAAGCCACCGGACCCTGCAGGGCCAAGACGTCGATGGCCCGCTCATCGAGCTGTGTCTGCATGAAGTCCACCCGCGCGTCGGCGGCAATCACCTCCTGGGCCACCTCCGTATCCGCCTCCGCATACGCGGTGTGGGCGCGTTCCATGGCATCCGCCACGAGTCCGGCCATCTGGGTCAGTTCCTCGCCGATCGTTAGGAGTTCCGCCTGGAAGACCTTGCGCATGAGGGTGTCCTTTCATCATGGTGTTCCCCCACGTTCAGGCAGGGGACGGGCACTGTAGTCATCAAGACTGCCACCCCAACGTTAACCTCCGGGCCTTCGCGTATGAACATTCGGTGAATGGCTGCCCGAGCCCACCGAAGCAGACAGGAACCAATCAGTGGCACGGCTAGGCTGGAACCGTGGATGATGCACTGGTCATAGTGGTCGCCGGGCTCGTGGGGCTGGCGCTGGGCGTTGTAGGGCTGTTGGCCTACCGTTACAGCCAGCTTCAGCGCGAGGCCGTCACCGACGTCGGAGAGCCGACATTGCCCGACGGCGCCGCGGAGATCCTCTCCGTCGTCGGACGGGCCTTCGTCGTGGTCGACGACATCGACGGGGTCGTTCGGGCCAACCCGGCAGCCTATGCCTACGGCCTGGTGCGCGGACACACGGTGGTCCACGCGGAACTGCTGGCACTGGCCCGCAGGGTACGTTCCGACGGGGTCATCGAAGAACGCCAGTTCGAGCTGCCCTTGGGCCCGCTGGGCCAGGGAACCATCGTGGTGCATGTGCGGGTCGCCCCGCTGGGTGAGGAATACATCCTGCTGCTGGCCGATGACCGGACGGAGATCACCCGTACCGAAGCGATCCGCAACGACTTCGTCGCCAACGTCTCCCACGAGTTGAAGACCCCCGTCGGGGCCATCCAGCTGCTCTCCGAGGCCATCGATGGTGCCGCGGATGACGAAGTGGCGGTGAGACGTTTTTCCACCCGACTCGACAAGGAAGCCCACCGGCTGGCGGCCCTGGTGCAGGACATCATCGAACTCTCCCGATTGCAGGGCACCGATGTTGTCCTGCAGGGCCAACCGGTGGACGTGAACCGGATCGTCGCCGAAGCCGTGGACCGCAACCGGCTCACCGCCGAAGGCAAGGCCATCACGATCACCGTCGGCGGCCACACCCAGGACCGGATCTTCGGGGAGCGGGACCTGCTGATGACCGCGTTCCGCAACCTCATCGACAACGCCATCCGCTATTCGCCCGAGGGGACCAACGTCGGGGTCGGCGTGCGCTCACGCGACGGGCTCGTTCAAGTGTCGGTCACCGATCAGGGCCCAGGGATCGCCCCCGAAGAACAGGAACGCATCTTTGAGCGCTTCTACCGCGTCGATGCCGCCCGATCGCGCCAGACCGGCGGTACCGGCCTGGGTTTGAGTATCGTCAAACACGTTATTTCCAATCACGGCGGCGAAGTCACCCTGTGGTCCCGACCGGGGCAAGGCTCCACCTTCACGGTGCGCATGCCACGGCACGAAGACGCCCACGGGGCAGCACGAGACCCGGGCCAGGCCCGGGAAACGGAGATTGCCACCGACCATCCCTCCGGCGGCGCGAACGCGCACCGGCCACGTACAGAAGGAGACCCAATTTGACCCGCATCCTGGTGGTCGAAGACGAGGAGTCGCTGAGCGACCCGCTGGAATACCTGCTGACCAAAGAAGGCTTCGAGATTCAGGTCGTCGACAACGGGCTCGAGGCCGTCATCGAGTTCGACCGCAACGGGGCAGATCTGGTCCTGCTGGACCTCATGCTCCCCGGGCAATCCGGTACCGAGGTCTGCCGGCAGTTGCGCCAGCGCTCGTCGGTACCGGTGATCATGCTGACGGCCAAGGACTCGGAAATCGACAAAGTCGTGGGCTTGGAAATCGGTGCCGACGACTATGTGACCAAGCCCTACTCGGCGCGGGAACTGATCGCCAGGATCCGGGCGGTGCTGCGCCGCCAGGGCGAACCCGAGGAACTGATTGCCTCCACGGTCCAGGCCGGTCCGGTCCGCATGGACGTGGAACGCCATACGGTCAGCGTGCACGGTGAGGCGGTGTCGTTCCCGCTGAAGGAATTCGAACTGTTGGAGATGCTGTTGCGCAATGCCGGGCGGGTCCTCACCCGCGGTCAGCTGATCGACAGGGTGTGGGGTTCGGATTACGTCGGGGACACCAAGACCTTGGATGTGCACGTCAAACGGCTGCGCTCAAAGATCGAGCCGGATCCCGGGGCACCCGTGCATCTGGTGACCGTGCGCGGCCTGGGCTACAAATTCGAGTCCTGAACTCCCAGCGGATGACCCCGGTGTGATGGGGTGAAACACTGCTGGCCGGGTCCCTGCGGAAAACATTCCGTCGGGACCCGGCCAGCAGTGTTGCGGCTGAGGTTATTCGCTGTCGAGGATCGGCGCGGTGGGTTCCAGGTGCTTGACCGTGTCCTCGTTGTAGCCCTCGGGCAGGTACGGGCGGTACTCGGGCAGTGCTCCGTTGACCACGGGGACCGTCTCCTGGACGCTGTTGGAGCCGACCTTCATGGTGGCGTCGGCATCGGATCCGGGCTGGACGCCGGCGCTGGGGAAGACGGTCTTGTTCTCGTCGTCCTCGAGCTTGAGCGAGGTCTTCGCCGGAACCTTGATCTTCATCGACTTGCCGTCGACGGTCAGCTCCAGCGAGGCTGCCTGATCGGTGTCGTTGATGAGACTGCCGATGGCACGCGCCGGCTCGTTCTTGTCGTTGGTGACCAGCAGAAGGTTGCGCACCTGGACGTCGGCGACGTCGAAGACGATGCCGTCCGAGGCCGCGTAATGCATGGTGGTTGATTGCTGGTTCACCGCACCACAGCCGGTCAGGCCGATGGCCAACAGGGCGACGGCAGCAACGGATGCGGTTCGGCGGCCGCGGAACTTCTGTGCGGTGATCACGGCACAAACTCCTCTATAAGGTTCATCTCTGGTGTTGTCGCACCCCTGCGGACGAGTGTTCCCGCGTCAGGGCGCAAAAAAGCGTTGGTCCCAGCCTAATCGGTATCGCAGCAAAAGTATGACTTGGCCGCACCGCGGATGAAGCTGCCCTGTTTTAAGCGGACCGCGTCCGAACGCGCGCACATAACATCAATCCCTCACATGGCAAGGGCAGATTATGGTCCTCTTTCCTTGCGATGACTGGCAACTCGCCGAGGTGAGTGGCATTTCATGGTAAACTTGATGGTGGGAAAGGGGTTTATCCAGATGGTTTTTGAGGTTGGCGAGACGGTTGTTTACCCTCACCACGGTGCGGCGAAGATCGAAGAGATCAAAATGCGTACCATCAAGGGCGAAGAGAAGATGTATCTCAAGCTCAAGGTGGCGCAAGGTGATCTGACAATCGAGGTTCCGGCAGAGAACGTAGATCTGGTCGGCGTCAGGGACGTCGTCGATCAGGAAGGCCTGGATCACGTATTTGACGTCCTACGTGCCGAATTCACGGAGGAACCGACGAACTGGTCCCGCCGTTATAAGGCCAACTTGGAGAAGTTGGCCTCCGGGGATGTCGTCAAGGTGGCAGAGGTCGTTCGCGACCTGTGGCGTCGTGACAACGACCGCGGGCTTTCGGCCGGCGAAAAGCGCATGCTCGCGAAGGCGCGCCAAATCCTGATCAGCGAATTGGCCTTGGCCAAGAAGCTCGATGAGGAGAAGGCGGAAATCGTCCTCGACGAGGTGCTGGCCTCCTAAGGGCAGGACCACCGTCCGGCGCAGCCGGTACGGCGTTCGGCAGCACCTTGAAAGGCCCGTCCACCCAGCAGGGTGGACGGGCCTTTCTGTTGCCCGCAGCTAAGCTGGACGCGTGACTGAAATCCCCTCCACCGGGCCCCGCGTTGGCCTGATCCTTGTGGCCGCCGGTTCCGGGACCCGACTGGGCCACGGGATCCCCAAGGCGCTGGTCGAAGTGGCCGGAACGACCCTGCTCGAACATGCCCTCCACGCAGCCCTGGCCTCCCGGGTGGCCCACGAAGTGGTGGTGGTGCTCCCGACGGGAGACGAGCGGCTGCACGCCGTCTGCTCGAAAATCGCCGAGAAGACGGCAGCCACTGTCTCCACGGCGACGGGTGGTTCCTCCCGCAACGACTCCGTTCGGGCAGGCCTGGCAGCCCTGGGACCTGTCGATCACGTACTCGTCCACGATGCCGCCCGCTGCCTCACCCCAGCCGACGTGTTCGTCACCGTCGCCGAAGCGCTGGTGGCAGGAGCCACCGCCGTCGTGCCGGGTATTGCGGTCGCCGACACCATCAAATCCATCGACCCGGCAGCCGCCACGGCACCGGGCCTCGCCGCAGCCCACCTGGTCACCGGCACCCCCGAACGCTCGGGGCTGCGCGCCATCCAGACCCCCCAGGGCTTCGACGCGAGGGCGTTGACAGCCGCCCATGCCGAGGCCGCCGTCCTGAACGCGACGGAAACCGCGGCGATCACCGACGACGCACGGCTGATGGAAGTCGCCGGAGCCGAGGTTTTCGTCGTTCCCGGATCCGTCGACGCCTTCAAAATCACCACGGCACTGGACCTCCTCTTGGCCGAAGCCCTGGTGGCCAGCCGTCACCCCCAACCCCCATTCCAGGAGTACCCATGAGCCCGAGCCCCCTCATCCCACGGACCGGCATCGGCGTGGACGTGCACGCCTTCGATGACTCCGGGACCCGCGAACTGCGCCTAGCTGGGCTCTCATGGCCCGGCGAACGCGGACTGAGCGGCCACTCGGACGGTGACGCCGTCGCCCACGCCGCCTGCGATGCCCTGTTCTCCGCAGCAGGGATCGGGGATCTCGGAACCCATTTCGGGACCGACCGGCCCGAATTCGCCGGAGCGTCGGGGGCCCGACTGCTGGCCGAGGCGGCACGACTGGTGCGTGAGGCGGGCTGGGAAATCGGTAACGTCTGCGTTCAGTTCGTGTCACGACGCCCCAAATTTTCTCGGCGCCGCGAGGAAGCCAATGCGGTGCTCTCCGCGGCAGCAGGAGCCAGCATCACGGTCACCGCCACCACGTCGGACGGGCTCGGCTACGAGGGGGCAGGGGAGGGGCTGACCGCTTACGCCACGGCGCTGATTTACCCGTCGGTCAGCTAATCTGGTGCGGTGAGCATCCGTTTTTATGACACCAAGCAAGCACAGGTCCGCGACTTCGTCCCGCTGACACCGGGGCGGGTGGGCCTCTACTACTGCGGTGCAACGGTCCAGGGCATCCCGCATGTCGGGCACGTCCGTTCGGCCATCGCCTTTGACATCCTCGTGCGCTGGCTCGAATACCGGGGGCTCCGGGTCGACGTGGTCCGCAACGTCACCGATATCGACGATAAGATCCTGGAAAAGTCGGCGGCCTCCTTCGACGAGGACTTCGTCGAGGAGGGCCACTACCTCCCCGAAGAGCCATGGTTCGCCCTGGCCTACCGGTTCGAGCAGGCCTTCACCCAGGCCTACGACAGCCTCGGGGTCCGCAGGCCCACCTACGAACCGCGCGCCACCGGCCACGTGACGGAAATGCATGAACTCATCAACCGGCTGATCGACGCCGGGCATGCCTACCCGGCCGAAGACGATTCGGGTGACGTCTACTTCGACGTGCGCTCCTTCCCCGCCTACGGGGCACTGACCCGCCAACGGCTCGAGGACCTGCAGGACGCAGCCGACGCCGACCCGCGCGGTAAACGCGACCCCCGTGATTTTGCGTTGTGGAAGGGGAGCAAGGACACCGACCCGGCCACCGCCTCCTGGCCCAGCCCGTGGGGGCGGGGACGGCCCGGCTGGCATCTGGAATGCTCGGCCATGGCCCGCAAATACCTGGGGGCCTCCTTCGACATCCACGGTGGCGGACTCGATCTGCGCTTCCCGCACCACGAAAACGAGCTCGCCCAGTCCACCGCCGCCGGCGACGGCTTCGCGAACTTCTGGATGCACAACGGGATGGTCACCTACGAGGGCGAGAAAATGTCCAAATCGGTCGGCAACACGATCTCCCCGGAGCAGATGCTCGAACAGGCGCCGGCCCGCGTGGTCCGCTATTTCCTCGGCCAGGCGCATTACCGCTCACAGCTGGACTATAAGCCCAGTTCGCTGGCGGAAGCCGGGGCCGCCCTGGAACGGATCGACAGCTTTGTCGCCCACGCGCTGCAACGTCTCCACGGGATAGAAGCCGGCGCCGACTTTGACCTGGATTTTGAGCATTTCGCTGTTACCGAGGACTTTGCCGCAGCCATGGACGAGGACCTGAACGTCCCGCAGGCTCTCGCAGCGGTCCATGAGACGGTCCGGGTGGGGAACACGGCGTTGGCCGAGCATGATCTGCCGACCGCCGATCGGGCCCTGCAGCAGGTGATGGCGATGACCTCGACGTTGGGGCTCGACGACCCCGCAGGCGCCGGGCACGGTACAGGCCCCGGCAGCGCCGTCCTGGACGATCTGGTCCGCGCCCAACTGGCTGAACGGGACGATGCCCGTGCCTCCAAGGACTGGGCCCGGGCGGATAGCATCCGCGATACGTTGTCCGCCGCAGGCGTCGTGGTGGAGGACTCGGCGGACGGGGCCCGGTGGACGCTGAAATAGGTTTTGTCAACAACCTGCCGTTCCACCTGTAAAATAGAAGGTTGGCGGGCATCGCGACCGCGCGGACCCCGACCCCACCAACACCGAGGATTTCATCCCATGGCAACACCCAAGCGTCACGGCGGCGCACCGAAAAAGAAAAAGGGCCCCTCCGTGGGCACCGGCGGCCACGGGCGTAAGGCGCTCGAAGGCAAGGGCCCCACCCCGAAGGCCGAAGAGCGGACCTACCACCAGGCCTACCGCAGCCGGCAGCTGGCAGAGCGTGCGGCCTCCAAGCCGGGCGCCTCCCGCCAGCGTCCCGCAGGGCGCAGCACGGGCCGTAGCAAGAACGCCGAGGAAATGGTCAGCGGCCGTAACTCGGTGTTGGAAGCATTGCGCGCCGACATCCCCGCCAAGGCCTTGTACATGGCCATTCGCATCGACGTGGATGACCGGGTCCGGGAGATCCTGAAGCTGGCCGCCGAGCGCGGACTGGCCGTCATGGAAACCGGCAAGCCCGAACTGGACCGGATGACCGACGAGTCCATCCACCAGGGCCTGGCCCTGCAGGTGCCGCCCTATGACTACCCGGACGCCCTGGAAACGGTGAAGGCGACGTTGGCGAAGGTCGCCAAGGGCCATCTCAGCAACACCCCGCTGTTCATCGCCCTGGACGGGATCACCGATCCGCGTAACCTCGGCGCCATCATTCGTTCGGCGTCGGCCTTCGGCGCCCATGCCGTCATCGTCCCGGAACGCCGGTCCGCCGGCCTGACCGCTTCGGCGTGGAAGACCAGCGCCGGGGCTGCAGCCCGGGTACCGGTAGCCCGCGCCACCAACATGACGAACACGCTCAAGGCCATGAAGCAGGCAGGGGTGTATGTCGTTGGACTCGACGGGGACGGCGAGGTCGACCTGACCGGTCTGCCCCTGGCCACCGACCCGCTGTGCATTGTCGTCGGCTCCGAGGGCAAGGGCCTATCGCGTCTGGTGAAGGAGAACTGCGACCAGATCGTGTCGATCCCGATCGAATCCGCGATGGAATCCTTGAACGCTTCCATGGCCGTGGGGATCACCCTCTACGAGATCTCGCGCCTGCGCAACGCCTGAACTGGATGACGACGTGAACCACAGCCCCGCAACCGGAACCCCTCGCCGGGAACCACCGGTGGGTGAATCCACGGCACTGGTTTCCGGGATCTCGGCAGCAGTGCCGGTCCCGGGAGCCGAAGCCGTCGACGACTCCGTCAACGTCGCCGTCTTCGCCCCGGATCTGGAATCCGTGGACATCCACTACACGGACCCTTCGGGCCAGCTGGTGGTCACCGTGCTGACCGGACACACCGGGCAGACCCACCACGGCCTCGTCAAGGGTCTACGTCCCGGAGCCAGCTACGCCTTCTGGGCCCACGGGGCTGACCTGCCCGGGGACGGGCAACTTCTGCTTGACCCCTATGCCCGCGCCATCGTCGAGGACGACGACGGGGCCCTGTGGGGGGTGCACGTCAGCGAAGACTTTGACTGGGGTGGGGATGCTCCACCCCAGGTGCCGTGGCGCAATACCGTCATCTACGAGGCCCATGTCCGCGGACAGTCGATGCTGCACCCCGACGTGCCCGAAGAGCTGCGGGGGACCTACGCCGGGATGGCCCATCCCTCGGTCGTCGCCCACCTGCTGTCCTTGGGCGTCACCGCTGTGGAACTGTTGCCGATCCACTTCCACCTGGACGAACCGCATCTTCAGGACCTCGGATTGCCCAACTACTGGGGCTACAACACCTTGGGCTTCTTCGCCCCCCACGGCGACTACGCCAGTGCCGCCGCCCGGAAGGCAGGGCCGGCGGCGGTGCGCGACGAGCTCAAGGGCATGATCCGGCTGCTGCACCAGGCGGGTCTGGAAGTCATCCTGGACGTCGTGTACAACCACACGGCAGAAGGTGGGGCCGACCAGAAGACCTATTCGTGGCGGGGGCTAGGAAACCTGGCCTACTACCGGCACGACGAGGCAGGCAACTATGTGGACACCACTGGTTGCGGGAACACCCTGGATTTCTCCACGCTGCCGGTGATCGAGATGGCCTTGGCGTCGCTGCGACACTGGGTGGCCGACTACCATATCGACGGATTCCGCTTCGATCTGGCCGTCACCCTGGGCCGCGACGAGGAGAACCGTTTCACCCCGCACCACCCGTTCCTCGAAGCCCTGTCCGCCGATCCGCTGCTATCGCGTGTCAAACTCATCGCGGAACCGTGGGATGTGGGCTTCGACGGATGGCAGACCGGACGGTTCAACGGCGATTTCGCCGACTGGAACGACGGCTACCGCGACACGGTCAGGGAATTCTGGGTCTCCGGACGCGGCGCCCTCGATGGCGGCGGACAGGCGCCGAACGTCGCCCGTCTGGCCAGCGTCCTGGCGGGCTCCCGGGAGACCTTCGCCGCCTCGGGGAGGGGACCGCTGGCGTCGATCAACCTGGTCACGGCACACGACGGCTTCACACTGCGGGACCTGGTCAGCCACGACCGCAAACATAATGAGGCCAACGGCGAATCCAACCGGGACGGCTCCGATGACAATCGCAGCTACAACCACGGTGTCGAGGGGATGAGCGCCGACGAAGCCATCGACGAGGCCCGCCTGCAGACGGCCTCGAATGTCATGGGGACGCTGCTGCTCTCGCTCGGTGTACCGATGATCACCGCAGGTGACGAGTTCGGCAAGACGCAGCGGGGCAATAACAACGCCTACTGCCAGGACAACGAACTGTCCTGGTTGGACTGGACCCCTGATGCCTTCGGCGAGAGGATCCTGCGCCGCACCAAGGCCTTTTCCAAGATCCGCAGAGAATTCCTGCAGCACCAACCCTTCGTCTATCCGACCATCGCCGAAAGCTCCTACCTGTTGTGGCTCAATGCCGAGGGCGTGCCCATGCGTCAGGAGGAATGGACCGATGGCGGCACCCGGCTGGTGCAATTGCTGATGGGTTCCGCTTCGGGCAGTATCGACGGGTTGATCATCTTCAACGGGCACCTGGATGATCAACAGATCCGGCTTCCCGCAGCTGAATCGTTGAAGGATTTCCGGCCGTCGGAAGCCGCGGAGACGTCGTTCGAACTGCGCTACGGCACCGCAACGGATATCAAAACCAGGCAGGGCACGGTGCTGACCGCTGGGGATCAGGACTTCGTGCAGGGCAACTCGATCAGTGTCTACCGCTGCGAGGCACCCCGCAGCCGAAGCGTCACGACCCCGTAGTCGCCACCAGTCCCAGTTCGGCCGGGGAAGCCACCAACGGGTGCGCCGGAACCACCCGGACCGCGTACCCGAGGTCGCCGGCGCGTTCCAAGGTCCAGGTGCCCCGGAAACGGAACCTTCCGTTGCCCAGCTCCTCGGCCATGTCCAACGGGTGCACGGTGGGCTCGGTCAGCTGGCCATCGGTACCGATCCGCCCGTGCACGGCTTCCACCTGCACTGCTGCTGCATCGAGTCCACCGAGCCGGAGGTAGGCCTCGAGGGTGAAAGCATCACCCAGACCCAGTTCCGGGCCCATATCCGGTGCCTCGACGTGTTCAATAGACACGTCTGGCCAGACGGTGGAGACCTCCCGGATGAAGGAGGCCACCGAGCGGGCCCCGGCAAAGTCTTCGGCACGGGCAAGGCGCCCGGCCTCTGCGGCCGGAAGGTACAAGGTGTTCACATAGTCCTTGACCATGCGTTCTGCCGAGACCTGAGGCCCGAGGTCAGCCAAAGTGTGCCGCATCATGGCCAGCCACGTCAGCGGCAGCGGCCCCTGGCCCGGCGCCGGGCCATCCTCGAGGGACGGGTTGGTCTCCTGGCCGTAGAAACGTGGGGCAACGGTCCTCTCGATCAGCTCGTAGAGGGCGGTGGCCTCGAAATCGTCGCGATCATCGGCCGAGGATCCCTCAACTGCCGTGGGAATCGCCCAGCCGTTATCGCCGTCGTACATTTCGTCCCACCAACCGTCCAGCACCGAAAGGTTCAGCCCGCCATTCAAGGCGGCCTTCATCCCCGAGGTGCCGCAGGCTTCGAGCGGGCGCAACGGATTATTCAACCAGACGTCGCAGCCGGGGAAGAGGGTGCCGGCCATGGCCATGTCGTAGTTGGGCAGGAAGATGATGCGGTGGCGGACCGCCGGATCGTCGGTGAACTGTACGAGTTCCTGAATCATCTGCTTGCCGGCCTCGTCGGCGGGGTGCGATTTGCCGGCAATGACCAGTTGGATGGGCCGGGTGGGGTGCAGCAAGGCAGCCTTCAGGCGGACGGGATCACGCAGCATCAGGGTCAGCCGTTTATAGGTGGGAACCCTGCGGGCGAAACCCAGGGTCAGCACGTCAGGATCCAAAACGGAATCGGTCCAACCCAATTCCATGGAGGTCGCACCGCGTTCGAGCCAGGAGGCACGGAGCCGGGAACGGACATCGTCGATGAGCTGGACACGGAGCTCGCGCCGCACCGCCCATAACTGTTCGTCGGTGAACTGCTCGTCTGCCGTGAGCCGGGTGATCCGTGGATCGACCCAGGTGGATTCGTGGACGCCGTTGGTGATCGAACCGATAGGGGTTTCGCTGGCCTCGAAGCCGGGGTACAGGCCGGAGAACATGTCACGCGAGACGTGCCCATGCAATTGGGAGACCCCATTGGCGCGTTGGGCCAGCCGCAAACCCATGGCAGCCATATTGAAGATGTCCTGACTTCCACCGAGCTCCGTATCGGAACCAAGGGCGAGCACCGAGGCGGTCGGTACCCCGGGGGCCAGGCCCGCCTCCAGGAAACGGGAGACCTGGGCGGCCTCGAAACGGTCGATCCCCGCCGGGACCGGGGTATGGGTGGTAAACAGGGTGCTGGCCCGCACGGCGGCCACAGCGGATTCGAAATCCAGTCCGTCGGAGATGAGCTCGCGGATGCGTTCGATGCCCAGGAAACCCGCATGCCCTTCATTGGTGTGGAACACCTCGGGTTCGGGGGCACCGGTGAGGCGGGAATGGATGCGTAGGGCCTTGACCCCACCCATTCCCAGGAGCAGTTCCTGCTGCAACCGGTAGTCACCGCCGCCGCCATAGAGCCGATCGGTGATCGCCCGGGCCGCCTCGTCATTGCCGGGGACATTCGAATCCAATAACAACAGCGGCACCCTGCCGACGTCGGCACGCCAGATCCGTGCTTGCAACTGCCGGCCGTCGGGAAGCGGCAGCGCCACCGTCACCTCGGATCCGTCGGCCTCGCGGAGGGCCGTCAGGGGCAGCCCCGCAGGTTCCAGGGCCGGGTAGGTTTCCTGCTGCCAGGCCTCGGGGGAGAGCGATTGGTGGAAGTAGCCGGCCTGATAGAGCAATCCGACGCCCACCAGGGGTACCCCCAGATCGCTGGCCGCCTTGAGGTGATCGCCGGCGAGGATACCCAGGCCGCCCGAATATTGGGGCAAGAGGGCGCTGATCCCGTATTCGGGGGAGAAGTAGGCGATGGCCGCCGGCGGACGGGACTCCAGACCCTGATACCACCGCGGGGCCAGCAAATACCCGTCCAGCTCTGCGGCCTGCTCCTGAATCCTGGCCACCAGCGGGGCATCGGCTGCCAAACGGGCCAGGGACGCCCGATCGAAACGCCTCAACAGGGCCCGCGGATTCTGGCCCACAACCTCCCACCCGTGGGGGTCGAGATCGCGGAACAGCTCGGCGGTGGGTCGGTGCCACGACCAGCGAAGATTCGCAGCAAGCCGATCCAGCCCGGAAATCTTCTCCGGCAGGACGGTACGGACAGTAAAACCTCGGATGGCCTTCACGTGCTGAACGCTAGCCTAGAAAGTCCCCGTTGGGGACGGTTGACCGTCATATTGCGCAGCGCGGGGCAGCCGCCGGACGGTGGGCACCATGAAATCCTTGGCTTTACCGTCCCGACTGACTAGCGTCTATGACGTGAGCACTAGGCGCAGGTCCAGATTCGGTCGCATACCCGTTACTGACGTTTTCCCCGTCATCGAGGGCGGACGGTTCCCCGCCAAGGCCATCACCGGTCAAGATGTCCTCATTCGGGCGACGGCCTTTCGTGAAGGTCACGATGCCCTCGCGGTGGAGGCGGTCCTCTACGACCCAGACGGCCGTGAGGTCCAACGCGTTCCGATGCGTCCCGGTGCTCCCGGACTCGACGAATGGTTGGGCACCCTGCGCCCCACCAGTGAAGGGGATTGGACCTTCGAGGTCGAAGCATGGGATGACCCCATGGGTACCTGGTGGCACGACGCCGGAATCAAGGTGGCCGCGGGCATCGACACCGAACTGATGTTCGCCGAAGGGGTGTTGTTGTTGCGCGAAGCGGCAGCCGCTTCCCCCCGGGCCCACATCCTGGAAACCGCTGCGGCCGCCGTGGCCGATACCTCACTATCCGACGCGGCCAGGATGGGCGCAGCCTCCACCGAGGCGGTGCGTACCGAACTGTTCCACCGCCCGCTGCGGCGATTGGTCACCGGCAGCGGACGTTTCCCCTTGCTGGTCGAACGCGTTCTGGCCGGACGCGGGGCCTGGTACGAATTCTTTCCCCGCTCCGAAGGGGCCAGCTTCGACCCGGCGACGGGGACCTACAGTTCGGGTACTTTCGCCACCGCCGCCGAACGGCTCGAAGCGGTGGCCGGCATGGGCTTCGACGTGATCTACCTGCCGCCGATCCACCCGATCGGCAGGACCTTCAGGAAGGGGCCGAACAACACGCTGACCGCAGAAGAACACGACCCCGGGTCACCGTGGGCTATCGGTTCCGCGGCAGGCGGCCACGACGCCATCCATCCTGATCTGGGCACCGCAGCGGATTTTGCTGCGTTCGTGCAACGCGCCCACGATCTGGGCCTCGAAGTGGCCCTGGATCTGGCCTTGCAGGCTTCCCCCGACCATCCGTGGGTGACCGAGCATCCCGAATGGTTTACCACCCGGGCCGACGGGAGCATCGCCTACGCCGAGAACCCGCCGAAGAAGTATCAAGACATCTACCCGCTGAACTTCGACAACGACCCGCAGGGCCTCAGCGCCGAAGTGCTGCGCATCGTGAACCTGTGGATCGAACGCGGGGTACGGATCTTCCGGGTGGATAATCCACATACCAAACCCGTCGGTTTCTGGGAGTGGCTCATCGCCGAAGTCAACGAGGACCATCCGGGGACGGTGTTCCTGGCCGAGGCCTTCACCCGGCCGGCCATGATGCATGCCCTGGGGCGGGCCGGCTTCCAACAGTCCTACACCTACTTCACGTGGCGGAACACGAAGGAAGAGCTGGAGGAGTACCTCCCGCACGTTTCGACCGAAACCTCGGCGTTCTTCCGCCCGAATTTCTTCGTGAACACCCCCGATATCCTCACCGAATACCTGCAGTTCGGCGGACCTGCCGCCTTCCGGATCCGGGCCGCCCTGGCCGCGACGGCTTCCCCGCTCTGGGGCGTCTACGCGGGATACGAGCTCTACGAACATGTGGCCCGGCCCGGAGCCGAGGAATACATCGATAACGAGAAGTTCCAATATAAGATCCGTGACTTCGACAGCGCCGAAGTCGAGGGCCGCTCCCTGGCCCCCTATCTGCGCCGACTCAACGCCATCCGTGCCGACCATCCGGCGCTGGGCGAATTGCAGAACCTCGTCGTCCACCCCACCAGCGACGACGCCACGATTGCCTACTCGAAGTCCCGACGCACCCACCCGCTGACCATCCCCGCACCGGGGACCAACGCGGCGGAGCCGATCGACGATCCCCTGGACGAGGGGCAAGCGATCGATACCCTCGTCATCGTGGTCAATACCGACCCCCATGGCGCCCGCGAATGCACGGTCAGCCTGGATCTGGAAGCGTTGGACCTGCGAGAGCGGGACCTGGACGACGACGGCAAGTTCACCGTGGATGATCTGCTGACCGGCCGCAGCTGGAAATGGTCGGCCCATAACTACGTCCGGCTGGACCCGCACCAGGAGTCGGCCCATATCCTGCACATCCGCCGGGGGACCTGATGGCCAACCCGTACCAGCTCAACGTTCCGGGTCTGACCCATGATCCGCAATGGCACCGCAAATCGGTGTTCTATGAGGTGCTGGTCCGGGCATTTTCCGACGCCAATGGTGACGGTAGCGGGGATATCGCCGGGCTGATCGACAAGCTCGACTACCTGCAGTGGTTGGGGGTGGATTGCCTCTGGGTTCCACCGTTCTATAAATCGCCGCTGCGTGATGGCGGCTATGACATCTCCGATTACTACGACGTCCTCGATGAATTCGGCACCATCGGCGATTTCCGCCGGCTGGTCGCCGAAGCCCATGAACGCGGCCTGCGCATCCTGATCGACCTGCCGATGAACCATACCTCCGACGAGCACCCCTGGTTCCAGGCCTCCCGGAGGGATCCCGACGGCGAATACGGCGACTTCTACGTGTGGTCTGATACCGACGAGAAATATTCCGAAGCCCGGATCATCTTCGTGGACACCGAGGAATCAAACTGGGCCTTCGACCCGGTGCGCCGACAGTTTTACTGGCATCGCTTCTTCAACCACCAGCCCGACCTGAACTTCGAGAACCCCCGGGTCCATGAGGCCATGTTCGACGTCGTCAGATTCTGGCTCGACCTGGGGGTGGATGGTTTCCGGGCCGACGCGATTCCCTACCTGTTTGAGGAGGAAGGGACCAATTGCGAGAACCTGCCGGCGACCCATGACTTCCTGCGCCGGCTGCGGGAGGTCGTGGACTCCGAATATCCAGGCCGCATCATCATCGCCGAAGCGAATCAGGCGCCACAGGAAGTGGTCGAATACTTCGGCACCACCGAGGAACCGGAATGCCATATGTGCTTCCACTTCCCCATCATGCCTCGACTGTTCTCCGCGCTCCGGGACCAGGTCGCGGCACCGATTATCGAGGCCTTGGAACAGACCCCCGATATTCCGCCCGGCACCCAGTGGGGGACCTTCCTGCGTAACCACGACGAGTTGACGCTCGAAATGGTGACTCCCACCGAACGTGAAGCCATGCTCGGCTGGTATGCCCCCGACCCGCGGATGCGCGCCAACGTGGGCATCCGGCGGCGGCTGACCCCGTTGCTGGATAATTCGCGGTCCGAACTAGAACTCATCCATGCCCTGCTCTTCGGTCTGCCCGGCAGCCCGTTCCTGTATTACGGGGACGAGATCGGGATGGGCGACAATATTTGGTTGGAAGACCGCGACGCCTCCCGTACTCCCATGCAATGGAACCCCGACCGCAATGCAGGGTTCTCGGTCGCCGACCCCGGCCAGCTCTATCTTCCCGTGGTCCAATCGCTCGTCTATGGCTACACCAGCATCAATGTCGAACAGCAGCTCGAACACAGCGGATCGTTCCTGCATTGGGTGCGGCAAATTCTGGGGGTCCGCCGCGAACATCCGGTCTTCGGCCTGGGGGATTACCTGAACGTCCGGGCCTCCAGCCCCAGCGTTTTGGCCTTCGTGCGGTGCCCCGAGGATCCCGGGCCGCACGGAGCCACCCCGGAGGACGAGGAGGAAATGGAGACGCTGCTCTGCGTCTATAACCTCTCCCAACACCCGGTGGCCACCGAACTGGAGCTACCCCAGTACGCAGGGCGCGGCTTGCGGGATATCTTTGGAGGCGCCGTCTTCCCGCCGATTTCCCCCGAGGGGCGTCTGAACCTGGCGCTCGGATCCCAAGGGTTCTACTGGTTGCGGCTGCGCTCGCTCCGTTCTGACGTCCACGCCGCGTCGACCTCGACACTTCCGGTGATCAACCCGGGGGAACGACGATGAGACATGACAGTGAAGTAACCCGGGTGCTGGCCGGCTGGGTCGGGGAGCAACGCTGGTGCCCGGCCCCGAAGGGCACCTTCACCCTGTCGGTGGCCGGTGTGCTGCCGGTGCCGCAGCCCGATCCCGATGCCCTCATGTTCAGCCTCTTATTGGCCATCCGCCCCCTCAATGACGCCAGTGTGGAGACCGGGCAACTAGTGGAACAGTCACCTGGTCCTGACGGGGTGGTGGTCCAGGTTCCCCTGAGTTTGCACCGGAACCCGTTGGAGGAAGCGTCGGCTTGTCTGGGATCAGTGGACGAGCTGACCGTGCAGTCCCTGGCGCCCCACCCGAGCGATGGCGCGGGCGCAGGTATCTGGTGGGTCCATGATGGAACCGGCGATCCGGGCTTCGTCAACGCCTGGGTGGCCCTCATGGGCGATGCGTCATCTGAGGAAAGCGCGCCCCCGGCCACGATGCGGGTTCTGGAGGGGGAACAATCCAATACCTCGGTCGTCCTCGATGCCCCCGAGGGGCCGGTCATCATCAAGTTTTTCCGCCTCCCGCTGGCAGGGATCAATCCCGACGTGGAACTTGGTTCACTGCTTTCGGACGCCGGCTCACAGGACGTGCCCCGCACGCTGGGCAGCCTGGAGGGCCGGTGGACGGTGGGGGCCACCGAAGTCAGCGGAACGCTGTCGGTGGTGCGCGAATTCTTCAATTCGGCGCTTGACGCCTGGCGTCTGGCCAGCATCGCTGCCATCGAGGACCGGGATTTCACCTTGGAGGCCACCGAACTCGGACGCGCAGTGGCCCGTCTGCACCACCAACTGGCGGAGGTAGCACCCACGGCAGTGGCCAGCCCGGAGGAAACCGGGGAGTTCATTGAGGCCTTGCGCCTCCGACTGACCTGGGGGTGGGAACGGGCGGCACCTGCCGACGGGGCCCTGGCAGATGCCTTCAGCGAAGTCCTGGAATCACTGGGATCCCTGGGCCGGCTACCGTTGCTGCAGCGGATCCACGGCGACCTGCACCTGGGCCAGATCCTGCGCACCGCAGAGCACGGCTGGGTTGTCCTGGACTTTGAGGGGGAGCCCCTGCGTAGCGCGGGGGAGCGACGGGCACCCGATGTGGCGTTACGTGACGTGGTGGGCATGCTGCGTTCCTTCGACTACGCGGCGGGACGGGCCACCCGCACCGATACCCCGGGCGAAGCTACGCTCCCCGTTCCGGAAGCGGCCCATCAGGCGGCCCGCCAATGGTCGGCGCGGACCCGCAAGGCGTTCCTGACGGGGTACCGTGAGGAAACGGGCGAGGGCGTCGATATCCAGTCGCCGCTCTTTCTGGCCCTCTGGCTGGACAAGGCCCTGTATGAAGTCGTGTACGAACGGCAAAACAGGCCGACCTGGGAACAGGTACCGGCCTCGGCGGTCCAGGAGGTCCTCTCAGCCATGCAGAACCCAGCGGATTCACCCCGGCGGGCCGAAACCGGCGCCGCAGCAACCCCCGGTGCGACGGATCGCCTCTCCACGCCCCGTCCGGTAGCGCCGGATGTCCTGGAAGCCATCGCGGCAGGTCGCTTCCACGCACCCCACGGAGTCCTCGGAGCCCATCTGGCCAACGACGGCTCGGTGACCGTACGCACCCTGCGCAAGTTGGCCGGCACCGTCACCCTGATCACCGAAAGTGGCCGTCATGAAATGACCCACGAGTACGACGGCGTCTGGGTAGCGGTGCTGAATCCTCCTCCGGGACGAGAAGGCACCGTGCCCGACTACCGACTCGAGGTCACCTACCCGGGAGGCTCCCCTGCCGTGGTGGACGATCCGTACCACTATCTGCCCACGCTGGGAGAGATCGATCTGCACCTGATCGGTGAGGGCCGACATGAGCGCCTCTGGGAGGTCCTCGGCGCCCGGGTGCGTCGCTACCACACGGCCTTGGGCAATTGCGAGGGCACGAGCTTCGCGATCTGGGCACCTAATGCCCAAGCGGTCCGTGTCTTGGGCGCTTTCAACGGCTGGGATGGAACCGGCCACGCCATGCGCTCGCTGGGACGCTCGGGAGTTTGGGAACTCTATATCCCCGCGGTCGGTGCCGGCACCATCTACAAATTCGAGATCCTCGGCCAGGACGGTCACTGGCGCGAGAAGGCCGACCCGATGGCGAGGAACACCGAGATTCCGCCGCTGACCGGATCCGTCGTCGTGGAATCGTCCTATGGTTTCCAGGACGGGGAGTGGATGGCGGCCCGGGCCCAGAGCGACCCGCATTCGGGCCCGATGAGCGTCTACGAAGTACATCTGGGCTCCTGGCGTCCCGGACTGGATTACCGGCAAATGGCCGAACAGCTCAGCGAATACGTGACCTGGCAGGGATTCACCCATGTGGAGCTGATGCCCGTCGCGGAGCATCCGTTCGGCGGCTCCTGGGGCTACCAGGTGACCTCCTACTATGCGCCCACCTCACGTTTTGGCCATCCTGACGATTTTCGTTATTTCGTGGACCGGCTGCACCAGGCAGGCGTCGGGGTCATCATGGATTGGGTCCCCGCGCACTTCCCCAAGGACGAGTGGGCCCTGGCCCGGCTGGACGGCCAACCCCTCTACGAGCACCCCGACCCGCGCCGCGGCGAGCACCCCGACTGGGGGACGCTCGTCTTTGACTTCGGCCGCAACGAGGTCCGTAACTTTCTGGTCGCCAATGCGCTGTACTGGATGGATGAATTCCACATTGACGCCCTGCGCGTCGACGCCGTGGCTTCGATGCTCTACCTGGACTACTCCCGTGAGGACGGCGGGTGGGAAGCGAATATCCATGGGGGGCGCGAGAACCTGGAAGCAATCGCCTTCCTGCAGGAACTCAATGCCACCGCCTACCGCCAACATCCCGGCATCGCGATGATCGCTGAGGAATCCACTGCCTTCCCCGGTGTCACCAGTGATACCGATGGAGGTGGGCTCGGTTTCGGGCTGAAGTGGAATATGGGCTGGATGCATGACTCCCTCGAGTACATGGCTGAGGACCCGATCCACCGGTCCTATCACCACCATAAAATCACCTTCTCCATGGCCTACGCCTATACCGAGAACTTCCTGCTGCCGATCAGTCACGACGAAGTCGTCCACGGGAAGGGCTCCCTGTTGCGCCGTATGCCCGGTGACCGGTGGCGCCAGCTCGCCCAGGTCAGGGCCTACCTGGCCTTCCAGTGGGCTCATCCCGGTAAACAGCTGATCTTCATGGGCACCGAATTTGCCCAAGAGGGGGAGTGGAGCGAACAGCATGGACTGGACTGGTGGGTGGCCGACACCCACCAACACCGAGGAGTCCAGCTCACCGTCAGGGCCCTGAACGGGATCTACCGGGAACTGCCGGCACTCTGGGAACTAGATAACGACCCGGCGGGCTTCGAATGGATCAATGACCACGAAGCAGCGGGAAACACCCTGAGTTTCATCCGCCGCGACGAGAAGGACGAGGTGATGGTGTGCGTCGCGAACTTCTCGGGGGAACCCCACGCTGGCTACCGACTCGGTTTGCCGGCCTCCGGGGCCTGGACCGAGGTACTGAATACCGACGCCGAGGAGTTCGGCGGCTCGGGGGTCAGCAACCCGGGAACACTCACGGCCAACGGTGGGGCCCATGATGGTCAGCCCGCCTCCGTCACCGTGGACCTGCCCCCGTTGGGCGTCCTGTACCTTGTCCCGGGCAGCGCCAGCTGAGCCGGGGGGCCCTTAAACCCCGGAAAGACGGGGTTTGCGGGCCCATCAATTGTTGGGAGAGTCGCCGATTAGGTGAACCAGCAAGATGTGGGTATAGTTATTTCCCGCGCCGGTCGCCAATAAAACTTCTCCACGGAGAGGACAACGGGACGGCGCAGACTTCCGAAAAGCCAACGAAACGGTCGATTTGACCGGGTTCAGGCCAACGGGTAAGTTAGACAAGTTGCTCCAGAGCGAAGCGGTTGGCCGGGAGGCGAGATCGTGGAAGTTGGAAGCG
>NZ_NRGU01000041.1:0-2968 GCF_002332245.1 Glutamicibacter sp. BW78 | reverse complement strand
AGGCGGGAAGCGGCGAAAACATGTCGATGCGACTCGCCCTGGCTACTTTTCCGTCTGGCGAGGATGGGATGTCCCCGAAGGGGTTTCCGGGTCGCGGTTGGCCACGTCGATTTGTTGGACTCGCTGCATGGATACTCCCAGCACCCGGGCGATTTCCGCCATCGTGAATCCCTGTTCGCGCAGCTGCCGAACCGACTGGGACCGCAGGGCCGCAGAGCGCTCTTCGAGAGCCTTGACCTCGGCGCGGATCTGCTCGTATTCCCTGACCGTCTGGGCTGCTGGCTCATTCAGGATGATCTCCAACTCAATGGTGATCTCCTCCGGGGCAATGCCCAAGGCCAGGGCGGAGCGTTGGCGCACCGCGTTGCGCGCCTGGTCCAGCGTCCGCGCCACGACCAAGGCTTCCAGGCCCTCGGCCACGACATCCCATCCTCCGGTCAAGGTCCGAGAGGCCCTGGCCCTGACGGTCCGGCCGGAACGGGCGTCGCCGTCGGCCTCGTCGGTCTCGGCAGGACGCCCGGCGGCCACCCACTGATCCAGCCTGGCGGGGTCATACCGTCGAGCACGCTCCCCAGGAGCTGCCGGCGCCCGAAGATCTCGGGACGTATTGTTCAGCCGGCTCATCACCTGGCGGAAGTACGTGGGGGACATACCAGCCCGCTCGGCGGCCTCGATCGCGCTCAGTGTTGCCTTCATCGGACGCGCCACCCTCCTGGTTCACAGCACTCGGAAATTCTTGAATAAAAATTACTCTACCGCACTTGAGAAAACTTAATAAGTCTGCGTACTCTCTAGATGTCAGATCAACCAACCAGGAGCGCAGCAACCATGGAAACGCCGAAGACCACCACCTACACANNAGCCCTCCACGACGTCAGCAAATCCGCCCACGAAGCAGGACTCGCCCACCCCACCGCGATCACCGCCGAAGCCTGGAAGGAGGCAATCGCCTGGGACCACGGAGGCCTCCAGGACGAAGCCGGACGACTGTGGGACGTCCTCTCAATGGCCAGGCTCGCCATCAAGGGCGTCGCAGCCGAAGGATCCGAAGCGACCTTCACCGTGTACCGCGTCCCCAACACCGAAGCCGCCGACGAAGCCGAGCCCACCGGACTCATCGTTCGCGCCGGCCCAGGAGACTCAAGGGAGCGGGTCCTGACGATCATGAGCTCCACGGAAGGCTGACCGTCACGCTCCTGCATCTTGGCCCCACCAGAGCGCAGGAGCACCCCCGCGCTGTCCCCGCGGGGACCAATGACCATGGGGACAGCACGGGCCTCCCATGCCGCGGGGGGATCCCCGGGTAGGCAGCACACGACCAGCGGCCGGAAACCGGCGAAACCGAACAAGAAGGATGACCCAGTGCTCGAACCGAAAAAGGCCCACAGCAAGAAGCTACGCAACCAAGCAAACGACTTCTTCGCCGCACATATCAACGACCCCTCACGCTTCCCCGTCTATCCCCTGGACGTCGAGAAGGAAAACCTTGGAGGCGCCAGCGACGTCGTCCTCGTTCGCTCGGGAAACGCGATCGCGGCAGCGGCCCACTACTCCGCGCCATACTCTGAGGTCATCCCACTGCCCCTTCAGCCCGAGAACAGGGCCGCAGCACTGAAAGACTTCGTCATGCTCTACAGCATCGCCGTAGCGAAAGAGCGCCGCGGAGCAGGACTAGGCGCAAAACTACTCACCCACGTCGAAGAGCAAGCCCTGGCAACCGGCCATCAGGTCATCTACGGAGTCTGCGAACCGGATTCCCAAGGCTTCTACGAACGAAACGGCTACAGCATCGGCGCACTCAACGAGCCCCTGACGCTGCAATGGGGCACCCGAAAAGCCCAATTTCCCATGGTCGGCCAAGCGCGCTGGTTCTGGAAAGAACTGGCAGGAGACAACGGCAGAACGCTCGTTCTCAACCCGCCACGGGTGGAGCTGGCCCATACCAGTGCATTTGCCGCGCACTCGGCCGCGCCCGCGCCAGGCGAGCCATCCTTGACCTCCAAGGAGACAGAGGGTGGCCCCGAAGAACATGCCAGTGCGTGGAAACGCCTGTGGAACTGGCTCGTCAACCGATAACCGGCCCCTCGTTTGGTGTCACACCACGGGGCATCCCGACTAAGGAACAAGGGCAACAGTTGGGCCCACCTCCGCCTCTGCCTCACCGTCGCCTCCAATTCTGGGGAACGTTCCCCAGAATTGGAGGCCCTGCGAACATAGGAGGATCAGGCGAATGTGGACCAGAGGTCTCACGGGCGTGTCGAGCTAACTAGTTGAGGCGCTGCCAGATATTGCCCGGGGCTGCTTTGAAACGCGCACCGGTCAGACGGCTGGCAGTGGCGTCATCAACGGACTCGGTGGTGAAAGCCACCCGTCCGGAGACGATGTCATGTCCGACGATCCAGCGGACCGCCCCCTGGGGGACGAAGCCCCCCAACGAAGGCACGATGAGGCCGCCATGAAAGCTAGTTGCCGTCTCTCCAGTCATCGGCCACCAACCGGTCCAGGAATTGTGGTGGATCCCGGGGGCATATCCCGCATCCGTGCGCACGAATCCTGCAATCGTCACCGGGTCGTAGGTCGGACCGTTTACGTGAACGGCCAGAAGCGGGATGTCCCCAAGCGCCGCGATGTCCGCGGGCGTGAACACTGCGATCTCTTGGCAATCGAGCTCGGAGTACAGGGTGCGACGCCCACTATCGCTGAAAGCGGTGTCGACGAGGCCGGCATCGACGAGCTTGCCCAATGCCCTGGAGCTGCAGCCAATCATTTGCGCGGCCGCGGTAGCAGTGATGAAGCTCTGCTCCTCTGCTGGCTCTGGCGGCAGGGCCGCGGGGGTCGGATGGATGTCCAGGTGTGAAGGGCGGTTGATCCGTTCCATTTTGAGTTCCGTTCATTGAGTGCCACGACCAATGGTCGTGACCTTCGACTTGGCTAACCCAGTGTGGGCAGCTGCTGCATTTCGAACTAT
>NZ_NRGU01000040.1:0-20155 GCF_002332245.1 Glutamicibacter sp. BW78 | reverse complement strand
GTTCTTTATGAGTCAACGCGCCATGTTGACACAGCCGGGGGTAGCGGAGAAAAATGGAGGCGGTGTCGGACCGCGGTAGCCCCGGGTTCCAAAATTTAGCCGCTTCGAGCGGCCTTCCGCCGAGAGGTGCTCCCGGTTCGGCACCACCCCACCGGTCAGGTCTTTGAAGGCCCGTGCGTAGACTGGGACGCAATCATTCGTCCACCCACCAGACGCCGGCGGTAGAGCTTCGTGAAATTCAGATTATTTCCCGTGGAGACGCGTGGACTGGAGTTGCTGCAGGAGTTGGGCACCACGGTCCGCCATTGCGTGGAAACCCTGTCCGAGCTGCTGGGGGCTCCCTCCGAGGACCAGCCGGGACTGATCCGAGAGCTCGAGCAGTTCGAGCAGCGGGCCACCGATCTGCATCATGGCCTGCTCACACATCTGCGCACCAGCTACGTCAACCCGCTACCGCGCGAGGATCTCTACACGTTTTCCCGCCTGCTCCATGACGCCGTGGGTGAACTCTGCGGGGCCGGTGACCTGTTGGTGTCCACCTCGGTGTCCGGGGTCTCCCGTCGGGCTGCGGAACAGTTGGAGATGCTCGGACGCCAGTCGGAGATGACCAATGAGGCGCTGGCCAGGCTCCAGCACCCCGATGACTTGGAGGATGTCTGGATCCAGATGATTCGGCTCAGTCGCCGTTCTCGCCGCACGCATCGGGCCTGGCTGGGAGAGATCGCCGATTTGTCCAAGGCCTCCTCGATCCTGCGCCACCGTGCGGTCGCCGAACAATTGCAGGCATCAGTGAACTCGTTGCGGGCGGTCGCCGACCATCTGGGACGCGTCCTGGTCAAGGAATCCTGAGCCGGCCGGAACCATGACCGTGCTGCTGTGGTGCGTCTTCGCCGCGATCTGTGCCTTCGCGTTCCTCAACGGCTTCCGCGACGCCTCCAACTCCGTGGCGGCAGCCGTCCGTACCCGGGCGCTGACCCCCTCGATCGCGGTGGTCTTGGCCGCATTTTTCACTGTCGTGGGAACCCTGCTCAGCACAACGTTCGGCAGTTCCTTGGTCTCCGCCGCCGATTTGAACGTCCCGGATGGGGCCGCCGGTCTGGCGATCCTGCTGACCGCCGTCTTGGCCGCGGGTGGCTGGGGATTGTTTTGCTGGTATCGGGCCATGCCGATGTCCTCGACCCAGGCGGTGATCTCGGGGTTCGCCGGAGCCAGCGGGGCCTCGGCACTGCTCGGCGGGGACGGCGCCCAGGGGATCACCCGGATGCTGGTCGGTGGCGTGCTGATCCCGCTGCTGCTGACCCCAGTGATCGCTTTTGGCCTATCCTTCCTGGTGGTCATCCCGCTGACCTGGCTGCTACGCAATTCCAGCTCCTCTGATGTGAACACCATCGGGCGGCTGGGTCAGTCGGTCACTACCGGGGCCGTGGCCCTGGGGCACGGCCTACAGGACGGCCAACGCACCGCCGCGATGCTCACCCTGGCCCTCGTGGCCGGGCAGACCGCCACCCCCACGGGAATCCCCTTCTGGGCGCAGGCCCTCGCTGCGGGCTGTTTGGGCGTCGGGGTGCTGTGCGGGGGGTGGCGCATCACCCATACGATCGCCTACCGGCTGGTGGCTATCGATCCGCTGCGCGGCATGGGCGCCCAGGCGGTGTCCGCCTCCATGCTGTTCATCGGCGCGATCGCCTTGAACATGCCCCTGTCGACGACCCAGGCGGTGACCAGCTCCATCGTGGGTTCGGGCGCCAACCAGCGGTACGAATCGGTGGCCTGGAGGCGCGTGGTCTCCGTCGTGTTGTATTGGCTGGCAACTCCCGTGACCTGCATTGCCGCCGCAGGGGTGCTTTTCCTGGCCATCAATCCACTGCTGGGCTGGGCCGGCTGAAGCAACGGCCCATGCCCTCGAGGTGCATGCTGCCCGGGGGGAGTTCAACGCACGGATGCGGGGCACCGGCAGGCACCCCGCATCCGCACTCGATCCACTGGGGATCCCCCGGAGATTCCCCCTCCGGGGCCGTTCCCGCCACGCGCTGACCCGCGACGGAAACCGTCTGTTTATCCGAACCGGCCAGAGACGTAGTCTTCGGTGGCCTTGACGGACGGGTTGGAGAAGATCGTGGCCGTATCGTCGTATTCGATGAGCTTGCCTGGTTTTCCGGTCCCGGCGATGTTGAAGAAGGCCGTCTTATCGGATACCCGGGCCGCCTGCTGCATGTTGTGCGTGACGATGACTACCGTGTAGTCGTTCTTCATCTCGTTGATCAGGTCTTCGATCGCCAGGGTGGAGATCGGGTCCAGGGCCGAGCACGGTTCGTCCATGAGGATCACCCCGGGTTTGACCGCAATGGTGCGGGCAATACACAGGCGTTGCTGCTGGCCGCCCGAGAGCCCGGATCCCGGCTTATCCAGCCGGTCCTTGACCTCGTTCCACAGGTTGGAGGCGCGCAGCGAGGACTCCACCAGGTCATCGGCGTCGGATTTGCTGATCTTGCGGGCATTCAACTTCACCCCGGCCAACACGTTGTCGCGGATGGACATCGTGGGGAACGGGTTGGGTCGCTGGAACACCATGCCGATCTGGCTGCGCACGGTGACCGGGTCGACCCCTGGGTCATAGAGGTTGTCTCCGTCGAGCAGGACCTGGCCCTCGACGGTGGCGCCGGGGATCACTTCGTGCATCCGGTTCAGGGTGCGCAGGAAGGTGGACTTGCCACAGCCCGAGGGGCCAATGAAGGCGGTGACCGACTTGGCTTCGATTTCGATGTTCACGTCCTCCACGGCGCGGAAGTTGCCGTAGTAGACGTTGAGGTCTGAGACGTCGATGCGTTTGGACATAAGGGGTTCCTTCGGTGTTCTTCGGGCCTAGCGGCCGGTCTTGGGGGAAAAGACCCGGGCAATCAGCCGGGCGCCGAGGTTCAGGACCATGACCATGATGATCAGCAGCAGGGCTGCCGCCCAGGCCCGTTGGGCACTGGGGTCGATGTTCGTCGGCGAAGTGGGGCTGAGGATCTGGTAGTAGATGAACGTCGGCAGCGTGGCCATCCAGTTGCTGAAGACGTTGAAGTTGATGTTGTTGGCCAGCCCGGCTGTGACCAGGATCGGTGCCGTCTCGCCGATGACGCGGGCAATGGCGAGGGTGACGCCCGAGGCGATCCCGGAGATCGCGGTGGGGATGACCACCTGGGAAATGGTGCGCCATTTGCGCACACCCAACGCGTAGGAGGCCTCACGGAGTTCGTTGGGGACGATCTTGAGCATCTCTTCGGTGGAGCGGACCACCGTGGGGATCATCAACACCGACAGGGCGACGGCGGCAACAATGCCCATCCGGGTGGAGGGTCCGAAGATGACACCGAACAGGGCGCCGGCGAAGAGGCCCGCCACGATCGAGGGGATGCCGGTCATCACATCAACGAAGAACGTGATCCCCCGGCTGAGCGAATTGCCCTGCCCGTATTCGACCAGGTAGATCGCCGCGAGCATCCCGATCGGGACCGAGATGATCGTCGAGAACGCCGTGATCAACAGGGTGCCGATCACTGCGTGGTAGGCGCCACCGAGGACCGGAGTCCCGTCGGCCACCGACTGGTTGTCCACGGCCCCGGTCATGCCGTTCATCGAGGTGAACAGGAAGTTCGAGGTCATTCCCGGCAGGCCGCGTTCGAGCACCGTATACAGCACCGAGATCAGCGGGATCAGCGCCAGGATGAAGCAGCCGTAGATGAGGTAGGTGAAGAACGAGTTGGTCCCCTGCCGGCGGCCCTCCACGATGACGGTCACCGTGGTGGCCCCGGCGACGAAGAGGAGGGCCGTGTAGATCATCATCGAGGCGATGGAGAAGCCACCGAGCGTGGATCCGGCGGCCCCGAGGATCAGGGCGGAGAGTCCGACGGCGGGGATCGCCCACCGAGGCAGGCGCCCCTTGGAGAGCCGGTTGCGGCGCGACGTGACCGGGACGGGAAGCGGGGTCAGGGTGGTGTTGGTCATCAGTTGGCTCCCGAGAATTGCTGGTGGCGGCTGATGATCCAGCGGGCGATCATGTTCACGGCCAGGGTGATCACGAACAGCACCAGGCCTGCCGCAATGAGTTCGGACATCCGCAGGCCGAAGGCCTCGGGGAAGTTCAGGGCGATTTCGGCGGCGATCGTCTGGTTGCCTGATTTGACCAGCGAGGGGATCAGCGTGCCGGTCGATAGCACCAGCGCCACGGCCATGGTCTCCCCGAGGGCACGGCCCAAACCGAGCATGACCGCGGAGATGATCCCGGCACGGGCGAACGGCAACACCGACATACGGATCATTTCCCAACGGGTGGCCCCCAGCGCCAGCGCCGCTTCTTCATGAAGTCCGGGGGCCTGGAGGAAGATCTCCCGCGATAAGGAGGTGATGATCGGCAGGACCATCACCGCCAACACGACGCCCGCGGTGAGCATCGTCTTCCCGGTTTGGGAGACCGGCCCGCCGAAGATGGGGAGGAACCCGAAATTCTGGTTGAGCCATTCATAACCCGGAACCAAGACCGGTGCGAGCACCAAATAGCCCCAGATCCCGTAGATCACCGAGGGGATCGCGGCGAGCAGATCGATCACATAGCCCAGCGGTGCGGCCAGCTTCCGGGGGGCGTAATGCGAGATGAAGAGGGCGACGCCGAGCCCGACCGGGGTGGCCAGCACAATGGCTATGGCCGCTGCGATCACGGTGCCGATGACAATCGGCCAGATATAGGCGAAGAACCCGTGCCCCCCGGAGATGGCTTCCGGGTCGGCGGTGAAGGCGGGGATCGCCTGGACGAAGAGGAACAGGGCGACGGCGAAGAGCGTGAGGAGGATGAGGATCCCGGCGGACTTGGCGGCCGCGGAGAAGACCCGGTCTCCGGTCCTGCCCGAACCGGGTCCCGGAGTCAGCGCATTGGTTGTCATATGTGACCTTTCGGTCCGTGGTGGCCCGGAATCCATAGCGGAGGGGAATTCCTGGACTCCGGGCTGGGTTGGTTATTCGCTTTGGCTACTAGGAAGCTACCTTGATGGAGTCGATGGCCTCATGGGCCTGTTCCATCAACGGCTCGGACAGCGGGGCGCTGCCCGCCGAGTCGGCTGCGGCCTGCTGGCCTTCGGTGCCGACGACGTAGTTGCCCCAGGCCTTGACCAGGTCAACGGTCTCCTGGTCCTGGTAGGTGCTGCAGTAGATGTGGTAGCTGACCAGGCTGATCGGGTAGGCCCCCGATTCGGTGGTATCGCGCTTCAGTTCCAGGGCCATGTCCACGTCCGAGCGTCCGGTGACCGGTTCGGCGCTTTCCACTGCCTTGGCTGCTGCTTCTGCGGAAAGCTCGGTGTAGTCCTCGCCCACCTTGACCGAGGCGGTCCCCAAGTCGCCGACGGCCGAAGCGTCGGCATAGGTGATCGCCCCCGGGGTCGAGGTGGTGGTGGATACGACGCCGGCGGTTCCCTTCGCGTTCTCGGACTGCAGGTCCGAGGGCCAGTCCCCCGACTCCTCGTACGTCCAGGTGTCTCCTGCGGCTGCCGAGAGGTACTGGGTGAAGTTCTCGGTAGTGCCCGACTCGTCGTTGCGGTGCACCACGGTGATGTTGGTGTCCGGCAGGTCGACGCCCTCGTTCTGCTCGGCAATCGCCGGGTCGTTCCAGCTGGTGACCTCCAGCTTGAAGATGGCGGCGATCGTCTTCGCATCAAGCTTGAGCTGACCGACGCCTTCGAGGTTGTAGGCCACGGCGATCGGGGAGACGTAGGCCGGGATGTCGAACGCCCCCTCGGGGCCGCAGATCTTCTGGGAGGATTCGTACTCCTCGTCGGAGAGGTAGGCATCGGAACCAGCAAATTGTGCGCCACCTGCCAAGAAGGCCTTGCGACCGGCTCCTGAGCCATCCGGGGAGTACTGGACCTTCGCCCCCTCGCCGGTGGATTCGAATCCCGACTTCCACGCGTCCATGGCCGCCTTCTGCGAGGAGGCGCCGATACCGGTCAGGGTTCCGGTGACGGCCTTGCTACTCTGCTCCGAAGAGCCGCCCGAACTTTCGGTGCTGCCGGTGGGATTATCGGAACCGCAGGCGGTGAGAGCCAGGGCTGCGACGGAAAGTACTGAGGCGATCTGAACAGTGCGGGAAAGCTTCACGTGGTCATTCCTTCTTCTTCTGCGACGATGGCTGGTCTTGCGGTGCATCTACGACGCTAGGCAGCGGAAGTGAAGAACGGTCCCGGGCCGGGTGAACAACAGGTTAACTCGGGTCGGATCTTCTCGGCATGTTCGCGGGAATTCCAACGTTGACGAGGGTTTTCGGTCGTGAGTGCGCTTCGTGAGCGGTCCATCACACCGCACTGGGGCGTTCACCTGCTTTCATGCCAAACTGTAGGCATGGACAAGGGGACACCGCTGGGCAACGTGTCCTCATTTTTGCGCCGGAGAGCACGTTCGGGGACGGCCCGGGTCCGTGTATCACTGGTGCAGATCATTCAAATCACCGTCTGCGCGGTCGGCGCCTACTGGATCGCGGAGAAGATCCTGGGCCACCAGGCGCCCCTCTTCGCTGCCACATCGGCGGTGATCGCCTTGGGGTTCGGTGGAATGACGAGGATGCGCCGCGTCCTCGAGGTGGCCATCGGCTGCACCCTGGGCATCGCCGTCGGCGACCTTTTGCTCACCGCGCTGGGTACCGGAATCTGGCAGGCGGCCACCGTGGTCTCTGTTTCCCTGATTCTCGCCCGTTTCCTGGACAGCGGCTCGATCTTCACCACCCAGTTCGGAGTTCAGGCCCTGCTCGTGGTTTTGCTCCCGGCCCCCGATGGCGGTCCCTTCACCCGTAGTGCCGATGCCATCATCGGAGGATTATGCGCCCTGCTGATCACCGCCTTGGCGCCGCGGGACCCGCGGCGGGAACCGGCGGGGGAACTACGCCAACTCATACGTGAACTCTCGGCCATCCTGCGCGAATGCTCCGTCGCCGTCCGCGAATCCGATTCGACCCGCGCCTGGCATGCACTGGTCAGGGCACGCGGATCCCAGCCGCTGATGGATAAGATTCCGGCTTCGTTGACCGGCGCCCATGAGATCGCCACGTTTTCACCACATTTTCGGCGCCACCGCGGCGAACTGCAACGGTTGCGCCGGGTTGCCGGGCAAGTAGATCTGGCCATGCGTAACCTCCGGGTCTTTTCCCGGCGGATGGCTTCGGTCATCACCCACGCGGCCCTACGCGATGAAGCCGCCCTGGAGCTCTCGGTCTACCTCGACGAGTTGGCCGATGCCGCCGACGCGTTGGCCCGCTCCGTCATGGAGCCCCAACAATCACAGCGTGACCGAGCAGAGACAGCCGCACGGGAGGAACTCATCGCTGCCGCCGGCCGGCTCACCCCCGCCTCCTTCGGCGCCACCGGACTCCAGGGCGAGGGGCTCGTCCTGTTGCTGCGCCCCCTGGTCGTGGACCTGTTGGAGGCCACCGGCTTGGAGCACTCCGAAGCGGTTCCCTTCCTGGCCCGGCTGTAAAACGCGCCCAGCTGTCAGTCAGAGGCGATAACATCGTGAACCATGGCCAGTAAGAGCAGTACCCGCACCCGAAACGCCCCCAGCTATCGCTGCGCCGAATGCGGTTGGACGACCGTAAAGTGGGTGGGACGCTGTGGTGAATGCCAAGCCTGGGGAAGCGTCGAGGAGATCGGTCAGGTCACCGCCCGCACCACGGCGGCCGCCACCGTGGCCAGCCCGGCGTTGAAGATCGCCGACGTCGACTCCTCATTGGCCCTCTACCGTCCCACCCTCATCGGCGAGCTGGACCGGGTTCTGGGCGGCGGGCTCGTCCCCGGAGCGGTGATCCTCTTGGCCGGGGAGCCGGGGGTCGGCAAATCGACGCTGTTGCTCGACGTCGCCGCCCGCACCTCGCGCACCGACCGTACGGTCCTATACATCACCGGCGAGGAGTCGGCAGCCCAGGTGAAAATGCGTGGCGAACGCATCGACGCCCTTTCCGACACCCTCTATCTGACGGCCGAAACGGATTTGGGCATCGCCCTAGGCCAGATCGAAAGGCTGGACCCCGACCTCCTGGTCATCGATTCGGTCCAGACCTTATCGTCCGCTGATGTTGAGGGGGCCGCCGGCGGGGTGACCCAGGTCCGCGAGGTCGCTGCCTCGCTGATCAACGCCGCGAAGAAGCGAAACATGACCACCATTCTGGTCGGCCATGTGACCAAGGACGGTTCCATTGCCGGACCCCGGCTGCTCGAACACCTGGTCGACGTCGTTTGCCAGTTCGACGGCGAGCGCCACTCCCGTCTGCGCCTGCTGCGGGCCGTAAAGAACCGGTACGGGCCCACGGATGAAGTGGGTTGCTTCGACCTGACCGAATCGGGGATCGAAGGCCTCGCGGACCCCAGTGGTCTCTTCGTCACCCGCACCAAGGAACCGGTCTCGGGCACCTGTGTCACCGTGACCTTGGAGGGGCGGCGGCCCTTGGTCGCCGAAGTGCAGTCACTGCTGGCCAAGACGAGCAACGCCCAGCCTCGCCGGGCCACCAGTGGGCTCGATGCGGCCCGCACGGCCATGATCCTTGCGGTACTCCAGAGCAGGGCGGGGATGGACCTTTCCAACCTGGACTCCTACGTCGCCACCGTCGGCGGCGTCCGGCTGGGGGAACCCGCCACCGACCTGGCCACGGCCCTGGCTATTTCCGGGGCCAAGTTGGATCGTCCCCTGCCGGCACAGTTCATTGCCTTCGGGGAGGTCGGGCTGGCCGGGGAAGTCCGGCCGGTACCGGATATCGGTCGCCGCATCACCGAAGCCGAGCGCCTGGGTTTCCGCTATGCGGTCGTCCCTGCCTCTCCCAATGGTCCCGGTGTCGTACCCCATGGCTTCAAGGTCCGCGAAGTCAGTACCCTGCAGGAAGCGCTGAGCGCGGCCTTTGGTTAGGGTCGACTGCGCACCGCACCGACGTCCTGCCTCGCCGCAGCGGCCGCGCCCTGCTTAGGATGGGGTGATCCATCGGAAGGAACCCCATGCCCAAATCGCCTGAAGAAGCGTTGCGCACCACACTGGCCCGTGTCGCCCCCGGGACCCAGTTGCGTGATGGTCTGGAGCGGATCCTGCGTGGTCGGACCGGGGCCCTGATCGTTCTGGGCAGTGACCGGACCGTTGAATCGATTTCGTCGGGAGGCTTCGACATCAATATCGACTTCTCCCCCACCCGCCTGCGCGAGTTGGCGAAAATGGACGGCGCCATCCTCTGCGACCGCGACGCCTCCAACATCCTCAAGGCGGCAGTGCAGTTGGTGCCCGACCATTCCATTGACACCCAGGAATCAGGAACCCGGCACCGTACAGCCGAACGCGTGGCCATTCAGACGGGTTTCCCGGTCATCTCGGTGTCGCAGTCAATGCATATCATTGCGATCTACGTCCAGGGCATCCGCCATGTCCTGGAAGGTTCCGAACCCGTGCTGGCCCGGGCCAATCAGGCCTTGGCCACCTTGGAGCGTTACCGCAACCGGTTGGACCAGGTCACCAGCACCCTCTCCGCCCTCGAGATCGAGGCAACCGTCACCGTCCGCGATGTTGCCGTGGTGCTCCAACGTCAGGAAATGGTTCGACGCATCTCCGAGGAAATCGACCAGTATGTGCTCGAACTTGGTGTTGACGGACGCTTGCTGGCCCTGCAGTTCGATGAGCTCAGTGCTGGGCTGGGACCGGGCAGTGACCTGCTGCTGAAAGACTATTCCGAGGCCGGAACCGAAACGGAACATGTTGCCGCTTCATTGGCGCAGCTGCGTTCCTTCAGCTCCAACGACATGATCGACCTGAGCCGGATCTCCACGATCCTCGGCTTCACCCCGGGCACCGATTCGTTGGAGGCTGTGGTGCACCCCCAGGGTTTTCGCCTCTTGGCCAATATCAAATCGGTTCCCCGAGCCGTCGCCGATCGGCTGGTTGCCAGCTTCGGCGGTCTACAGCACCTGATGGCCGCCAATATCGACGACCTGATGGCCGTGGACGGCATCGGAGAGCAACGAGCCCGGACGGTCCGTGAAGGGCTCTCACGGATTGCCGAATCCAGTCTGCTCGACCGGTACATGTAGCCCCGTCGGGCGGCGCCCTACTTCAACGAAAAGTTCACCTTATCGCTCTCGACGTCGCCGAGTTTGGCGGAGAACGTGTAGGTTCCCGGACGGGGTTTGGTCTCGACGTCCTTGCAACCCGGGGCACTGCGCAGCCGATCCCAGGTGAAGTGGGCGCTCTCGGTCGCTCCTGCCTTCAACGTCATATCACTATCCGAGGCGTCCGTGCGGCAATCGGTGGTGGAGAAGATCCTGTCGGATCCCGAGACGATGCTGAACTCCTGTTGGCTGGTGCCCACATTCACCGTGCAGTCCTCGGATCCCGTATTTTGGATCTTCATTTCCAAGACAGGTTTTTCGGCCGACGCATAGGTTCCCTTGTCGGTGGCGGCGGTCAATTCAATATCATCCGAGGAGCAGCTGTCCCCTGCCGCTTGCGCGGATGCTGAACCTGCCTCGGAGGACGATGGCGGGGTGCTGCCCGGTTCGGAGGCCGCAGCGTTTCCGGAGGCGGATCCTGAAGCCTCGGCACTGGCGGTGGTGGCCGGTGCCGAACTCGAGGACGCGGCCGGCGCCGGAGGAGCGGCAGCCTCCGGGCTTTTGGTGAAGAAACCGACGACAGCGATCACGGCCCAGACCACTAGTGCCAGGACGACCAGCAGTGCCACTCCCACAACGATTCGACGACGACGGAAGACTTCCGGACTGGGCTTTCCCCTGCCCGGGGTGCGTGACTGCTGTTGTGCCATGCCCCTAGGGTATGGAGCGGCTGCGGCCACCCCCGGCTCCCACGCCGTGCACTAGGGTATTGGTGCCCCGCTTTTCAAGGAGTCACGTGCCATCCACCCCGCCCCTCGATCTTGATCGTCTCCATCACGACATCACCACCTGGTTCACCGCCGAAGGCCGGGACCTGCCCTGGCGCAGTCCGCAATGCAGCGCCTGGGGGGTCATGGTGAGCGAGTTCATGCTGCAACAGACTCCCGTGGTGCGTGTTCTGCCGGTGTGGGAGGAGTGGATGCGCCGCTGGCCAGATCCTGCAGCCCTCGCCGCCGAACCCTCGGGGGAGGCTGTTAGGGCGTGGGGACGCCTAGGCTATCCACGACGCGCCTTGAGACTATGTGAGGCCGCCCGGCGGATCGTGGAAGAACACGACGGGCAGGTGCCTTCCTCTCCCGCGGATCTGCTCGCCCTCCCCGGTGTCGGCAGCTATACGGCCGCTGCCATTTCCTGTTTCGCCTTCGGCCTGCCGGAAACCGTGGTGGACACCAATATTCGTCGAGTCCACGCCCGACTCATCAGCGGTCATGCCCTCCCCGAACCCAGCCATACTGCCGCGGAGGCACGTTTGGCGGCCGAACTCATGCCGGCCACCGAGGACGACGGAGGCACATTAGCCTGCGCCTGGAATGCAGCGGTCATGGAATTGGGGGCGCTTATTTGCACGGCCCGATCCCCCCGTTGCGGGCAGTGCCCGGTCTCGGGCTCCTGTGCGTGGATCGCCCGCGGTAAACCCGAACCGCATTACACGCCCAAGGGCCAGCCCTGGGCGGGGACCGACCGACAGGTGCGTGGAGCCATGATGGCCGTTCTGCGAGCCAGCGACGAACCACAGCAACCGGAGGCACTGCTGGCCACCGGGCCAGCGGAATCGGGAAGCGGCACGGATCTTGATCTCGCGTTCCAGAAGCTTCAAACGCTCCCTGCTGACGTCGAACAACGCAGTCGCTGCCTCGCGGGCCTGCTCGTCGACGGGTTGGCCGTGGAGTCCGGTGCCGGGATCACGCTGCCGCACTAATCGGCGACGGGCGGTTGCCTGTTAAAGACGACGGGACCCCGCAATACGCGGGGTCCCGTGGCACCGTGCGGCGCCTACATCATGAAGAACGAACAGACCTACTTGTCCTTGCCGTCCTTCTTGTCGTCGCCGCCGAGGAACTTCTCCTGCGCGCCGTCGATCTGGTCCTTATGGTCGCCCAGCTGGTCGCCGAACTTATCCTGCGCGGCGTCCACGCCGTCATTAATCTTGTCACCGTGTTCGTTCTTGAGGTCTTTGGCCTTATCGCCCAGTCCACCCAAGCTATCTCCGAGTCCCATTTCTTGACCTACTTTCGTTGGTTTCCAGTTGGTACTTTCGGTGCCACGGTCCTCCACTGGCTGTGGAGAGCGGCTCGTCGGCCCGTTGCCGGGGCCTCCGTTATTAGCCTAAACACGGCCACGGCTCCTCGTCCACCACGACGGGACAAATATCTTGGGATTCTTCCGATCGCGAAATTCTTGACGCTAGAGATTCATGATCATTCTGGTGTTGCCCAGAGTGTTGGGCTTGACCCGCGCGAGGTCCAGGAACTCGGCGACGCCTTCATCGGTGGAACGCAACAGCTCCGAGTACACCTCGGGGTCCACCGGGCTCTGGTTCTCCATGACGTCGAAGCCCATGGTCTTGAAGAAGTCGACTTCAAAGGTCAGGCAGAACAACCGGCTCACACCGATCCTGCGGGCATTTTCGACAAGTTCGATCAGGAGGGATCTGCCGATGCCCTGGCCACGGCGGCTGCCCACTGTCGCCAGGGTACGAACTTCTGCAAGGTCTTCCCACATCACATGCAAGGCACCGCATCCGAGCAGAACACCCTCGTCCTCGGCAACGACGAATTCCTGCAGGCTTTCGAAATAGGCGACGGCTTCTTTCTCCAACAGGACTCGTCGATCGGCCAACGGTCTGACGAGCTGGCGGATCCCTGCCACGTCTGAGGTGCGGGCCGGCCGAAGTATGAAATCTGGCATTGACCTATTCTATTCCTGCCGCTGGGGCCCACCCAGCACATGACGAGGGGCCCGGCCGTGGATGTCCACGACCGGGCCCCTCGCCCTGGCAAAAATCAGGCTCAGGTGCTCAAGTGGCCTTCTTCGATTTCCGCTGGGCTGTCCTTGCCTTCCAGCGCAGGGGTCTCCTCGCGGCCGGTGAAGGTGAACTTGGCGTCTTCGCCTTCACCCTCGACGTCCACGGTGACCGTTTGGCCGGCCATGATCTCACCGAAGAGGATCTTCTCGGAGAGCTGGTCCTCGACTTCACGCTGGATGGTCCGGCGCAGTGGACGGGCACCCATGGCCGGGTCGTACCCCTTTGTCGCCAACAGGTACTTCGCTTCGTCGGTCAGCAGCACGTGCATGCCCTTTTCGACCATGCGGGACTCCAGCCGAGCCACGAACAGGTCCACGATCTGCACGATCTCTTCCTGCGAGAGCTGCGGGAAGACGAGCGTGTCATCGACACGGTTCAGGAACTCGGGGCGGAAGTGCTGGCGCAGTTCCTCCTGAACCTTGGCCTGCATCCTGTCGTAGTTGGTCTTCGTGTCGCTGGTCGACTGGAAGCCGGTCATGACGCCCTTGGAGATATCCCGGGTACCCAGGTTGGTCGTCATGATGATCACCGTGTTCTTGAAGTCCACGACACGGCCCTGGGAGTCGGTCAATCGGCCGTCCTCCAGGATCTGCAGCAACGAGTTGAACAGGTCCGAGTGGGCCTTTTCGACCTCGTCGAAGAGGACGACGGAGAATGGACGACGGCGGACCTTCTCGGTCAGCTGCCCACCTTCCTCGTAGCCGACGTAGCCCGGAGGGGCGCCGAAGAGCCGGGACACGGTGTGCTTCTCCGAGTACTCGGACATGTCAAGGGTGATCAGCGCGTCTTCCTCGCCGAAGAGGAACTCAGCCAGCGCCTTGGCCAGTTCGGTCTTGCCGACGCCGGTCGGGCCGGCGAAGATGAACGAGCCGCCGGGGCGGTTGGGGTCCTTCAGCCCGGCACGGGTACGGCGGATGGCCTGCGAGATCGACTTGATGGCCTGATCCTGACCGATGACCCGCTTATGCAGCTCGGCCTCCATGTTGAGCAGGCGGCCGGACTCCTCCTCGGTGAGCTTGATGACGGGGATGCCCGTGGAGTTGGCCAGTACTTCGGCGATCAGTTCCTCGTCCACTTCGGCGATATCGTCCATATCGCCGTTCTTCCAGGACTTCTCCTTCTCGGCGCGCTCCTCTTGGAGCTTCTGCTCCTTATCGCGCAGCGAAGCGGCACCCTCGAAGTCCTGAGCATCGATCGCAGATTCCTTCTCCCGGCGGACGTTGGCGATCTGCTCGTCCATTTCCTTGAGTGCTGGCGGAGCCGTCAGTCGGCGGATCCGCAGGCGGGCTCCGGCCTCGTCGATCAGGTCGATGGCCTTATCGGGCAGGAAACGGTCTGAGACGTAGCGGTGTGACAGCTGCGCCGCAGCAGCCAGTGCCCCGTCGGTGATGGTCACCCTGTGGTGCGCCTCGTAACGGTCTCGCAGGCCACGCAGGATTTCCGTGGTGTGTTCCACGGAGGGTTCCTTGACCTGGATCGGCTGGAAGCGACGTTCCAGCGCGGCATCCTTCTCGATGTGCTTGCGGTACTCGTCCAGTGTGGTGGCACCGATCGTTTGGAGTTCGCCGCGAGCCAGCATGGGCTTGAGGATCGAGGCAGCATCGATGGCGCCTTCGGCTGCGCCGGCACCGACGAGGGTGTGGATCTCGTCGATGAACAAGATGATGTCGCCGCGGGTGCGGATTTCCTTGAGGACCTTCTTCAGGCGTTCCTCGAAGTCACCGCGGTAACGGCTACCGGCCACCAAGGAACCCAAGTCCAGGGTGTAGAGCTGCTTGTCCTTGATGGTTTCCGGGACATCGCCGCGCACAATGGACAGGGCGAGGCCCTCGACCACTGCCGTCTTGCCGACACCGGGCTCACCGATCAGCACCGGGTTGTTCTTCGTCCGACGTGAGAGCACCTGCATGACGCGCTCCTTCTCGAACTCACGGCCGATCACCGGGTCGAGTTTGCCGTCGCGGGCGGCCTGCGTGAGGTTACGCCCGAACTGGTCCAGAACGACCGAGCCGGCGGGCTGGCCTTCGGCCTGGCCCTGCCCCACTCCTGCGCCAGCAGTCTCCTTGCCGCCTTGGTAGCCCGAGAGCAGCTGGATGACTTGCTGGCGGACCCTGTTCAGGTCGGCGCCGAGCTTGACCAGCACCTGGGCGGCGACTCCCTCGCCCTCACGGATCAGACCGAGCAGGATATGCTCCGTGCCGATGTAGTTGTGGCCCAGCTGGAGTGCCTCACGCAAGGAGAGTTCCAGGACCTTCTTGGCGCGGGGGGTGAAGGGGATGTGTCCGGACGGGGCCTGCTGGCCCTGCCCGATGATCTCCTGCACCTGCTCCCGAACGGCACCGAGGGAGATGTTGAGCGACTCCAGCGCCTTCGCGGCGACACCCTCCCCCTCGTGGATCAGGCCGAGCAGGATGTGCTCGGTTCCGATGTAGTTGTGGTTGAGCATGCGCGCCTCTTCTTGGGCGAGCACGACAACGCGACGGGCACGGTCGGTGAATCTCTCAAACATGCGGCACACTCCTAGCTAACGCGTACTCACGATGCTACGCATCAAACGTCCTCAGATGGCCCGTGTTCGCCGTGGGGATAAAGCAGATTTCGACGCCGGGCGACCCGCGGTGCGACCGGGCCGCTTTCTCGGAGGTCCCGATTCCTGTCGAAGCAGGCTCAGGACTCCGGGTGCACTTCGCGGTAGGCGTCGATGACCTCCGAGTGCAGGCGGCCGCGTTCGCTGACCTTGAAGCCGTTTTCCGCGGCCCACGCACGAATGGCAGGGGCTTCGGAAGCGGAGTAGGCGATGGAGCGTCGTGCCCGGGCGATGAAGGGAGCCAATGCTTCGCGCAGTGTGCTGGCATTGGCATCACCGAGGTCAATCTCGTAGTGGCTGCCGTCCAAGCCGAAATGCACGGTCTCGTTCGCCGTTGACCCGTCGAGGTCGTCGATGAGCGTAATTTCGACCTTGCGCGCCACGGGCGGCTCCTTACTTCGAAGGTGTCGGGACTATTGGACAGCGTCCCGGGGCATATCGATCCCGGAGTTCAGGGGTCGAGGTGCGCTTCCGGACACCATCGTACTGCGGATTGTCCGGCCCTGGCGGGCCGACCCCTACTCCCCCGTCGGGTCACCGTTTCGGGGGTCTGTCTCTCCGGGCCCGGGGCCCCCTTCACGATGGGCATCGGCAGCTGATTCAGCCAACCGCTCATTACGGTCCACCCGGAACAACGCCCGCATGACGAACCAGAAGACCAGTGCGGCAACGATCGTTGGCAGCAAAACCTCGACGTAGGCCATCTTCCTAGGCCTCAGGCTTCAACAGCGGGTAGAGGATGGTCTCGCGGATGCCAGCGTCCGTGAAGAGCATGACCAGCCGGTCGATGCCCAGCCCGATGCCACCCATCGGCGGGGCGCCGTATTCCAGGGCCCGCAGGAAGTCCTCGTCCAACTGCATGGCCTCGTCATCGCCATCGGCGGCCATCAGCGATTGTTCGGTCAGTCGTTCACGCTGGATGACCGGGTCGATGAGTTCAGAGAAGGCGGTGCCTCGCTCCATCCCGCCAATGATCAGATCCCAGGCTTCAATGACTCCCGGCTGCGATCGGTGCGGCCGGGCCAAGGGCTGGGCTGCCGGCGGATAGTCGTAGACGAAGGTCGGGTCGATCAAGGTGGGCTCGACGATCTCCCCGAAGAGTTCGATGACCAGCTTCTCAGCCCCCCACTTGGGGTCGACCTTGATGTGGTGCTTCTCGGCGATCGAATGCAACGTCTCGGCAGTCGTCTCGGGGGTGATGTCGACGCCTACAGCCTCGGAGAGGGCTGGGTAGACGCTCAGCCAGCGCCATTCGCCGTCGAGGTTGATCGTGCCCTGGGAGGTTTCGATCCGACGTCCGGCGCCCACTGCGTCGGCGGCCTTGAGGATGATCTCTTGGATCCGTTCGGCCATCACGAACTGGTCGGCATAAATTTCATAGCATTCCAGCGTCGTGAACTCCGGGGAGTGGGTGGAGTCCACGCCTTCGTTGCGGAAAAGGCGCCCGACTTCGAAGACTCGGGGGATGCCACCAACGACGGTGCGCTTGAGATAGAGCTCGGTGGCGATCCGCAGTGTCATGTCTTGGTCGAAGGCATTCAGATGCGTGTGGAACGGGCGTGCCGCGGCACCACCATGCATCAGCTGCAGCATGGGCGTTTCGACTTCCACGTACCCGTGGCCATAGAGCGTGTCGCGAACGGCACGGGTGACAGCGTCACGCTTATAGATCATCTCGCGGGCCTCGTCGCGGACCATGAGGTCGGCATACCGCTGGCGGACCCGGTTCTCCTCGTTGAGGTCGGCGTGCAGCACCGGCATGGGGCGCAGCGCCTTGGAGGCCATCTGCCATTCGGTGACCATAATGGACAGCTCGCCGCGGCGTGAGGTGACGACGGCACCCTTGACGAAGACGTGGTCGCCTAGATCGGTGAGTCGCTTCCAGTCAGCCAGCGACTCCTCGCCAATGTTAGCCAGCGACAGCATGGCCTGCAGGCGAACTGCTTCGCCCTTCGGGCCCGACTCCTGCAACGTGGCGAAGCACAGTTTTCCGGTATTGCGGGCGAACACGATGCGCCCGGCCACGCCGACGACATCCTGGGTTTCTTCGCCGGCTTCCAGATGCGCGTACTTCTCACGGATTTGCAGCAGGGTGTGGCTGCGTTCAACGCCTACCGGATAGGCCTCGCGTCCCGCTTCGAGGAGTTCGGCGCGTTTGGCCAAACGCACCTGGCGCAGGTCGTGCGTGTCGATGGTCTCGGCAGGAGTGGGGGCGGCGGGGGTCTGATCAGCAGTCACAGTACTCAATTCTACGTCTTTCGGTCGAGGCACGGGCACCGGCTCTCGTCCTGGTGTCGACGATCTCAATTTGCTCCACGAAAGGGCTCCGACCGGCGCCCCCTAGGTGGGGGGGGCGCCGGTCGGAGTAGGGTCACCAGATCGCGACGCGCTCCGCGGGATCCAGCCACATCCCGTCGCCGGGCTTCGTATCGAAGGCCTGGTGGAAGGCATCCATGTTCCGGGCCACCTGGTTGCAGCGGAACTCCCCGGGCGAATGGGGGTCGGTCGTGATCCGGTTGACCATCGTTTCGGGCCGAGTCAACGATCGCCAGCATTCGGCCCAACTGTGGAAGAAGCGCTGGTCTCCACTGAGACCGTCGATTTCTTCGTCGGCCGTGAGCCCCCGGGCCGCCAGATCCAAGCGGTAGGCCTGGTAGGCGATGCCCAAGCCGCCGAGATCGCCGATATTCTCACCCAAGGTGAGCCGCCCGTTGACGTGATGTTCGGGAGCCTCTTCGGGGACGAGGGCATCGTATTGGGCCACCAGGCGGGCCGTCAGTTCTTCGAAGGCCACCCGATCTTCGGCGGTCCACCAGTCGCGCAGCTGGCCCGTTCCGTCGAATTGTGAGCCCTGGTCGTCGAAACCGTGGCCGATCTCGTGTCCGATGACGGCACCGATGGCCCCGTAGTTCGACGCCGAATCCCGGTCCGGGTCGAAGAACGGGCTACGCAGAATGGCAGCCGGGAAACCGATTTCGTTCAAAAGCGGGTGGTAGTAGGCGTTGACGGTCTGCGGGTACATGAACCACAGGTCCCGGTCGACACCCTCAGTGATCTTTGCCAGTTCCCGGGAGAACTCGAATTCGTTGGCATTGGCAACATTGCCGATCAGATCGTTGGGGTCGGCTGCCAGGGAACTGTAATCGATCCACTTCACGGGGTAGCCGATCTTGGGACGGAACATGGAGAGTTTTTCCTGGGCTTGCGCTCGGGTTTCCGTGCTCATCCAGTCCAATGCGTCGATGGACTGCCGGTAGGCGGCGATGAGGTTGGCGACCAGATCCTCCATGAGGTCCTTGCTGCGCTGCCCGAAGTGCCGGTCGACATAGAGTTGTCCGATATCTTCTCCGACGGCTCCCTCGGTGAAGGCCACACCCCGTTTCCACCGCGGGCGCATTTCGGTGACTCCCGCCAATGTGGCCGAATAGAAGGCAAAGTTCTCTTCGACGAAAGCCGAGGACAGGAACGATGCGTTGCTGCGCACTACCTGCACGGCCAACCAGTCCCGCCAGGCAGGGAGTGGCAGGGAGTGGAGCAGACCCTCGATCCCCTCCAGATAACTGGGCTGCCAGACGTCGACTTCGTCGTAGTACTTCTCATCGATGCCAGCCCCCTCCAACCAGAGGCGCAGGGTCGGCTGGAGGGCGAAGAGTCCCTCGGATGACATGAGGTTGTACCGGGCCTGGGCGTCACGGCACTTCACGGCATCCCAGTGATGCGCGGCCAGGGCCTTCTCGAGTTCGACCACGCCGGCAGCTGCCTGCTCGGCAGCGGGAACATCGACCAGGCCGAGCAATCGGCCGAGGTGTTCCTGGTACTGCCCCAGGAGTTCGGAGAATTTCTCTTCCCAATAATAGGACTCGTCCGGCAGACCAAGTCCGGATTGGATGATCGACAGGATGTTGCGATCAGGCTGACCGGCGTCGGAGTTGGCACCTACCTGATACAGGCCCGAGACGCCTCGGCGCTGAAGGGCACCGCTGAGGGTCAATAGCTGTTCGATACTGGTGCAGGCATAGACGGCTGCCAGGTCTTCCCGGATGGGTTCCATGCCTCGATCTTCAATGGCCTGCTCGTCCATGAAGCTTGTGAAGAGAGCGGCAATCCGTTCCTGGCGGGCATCGGCCAGGCCGGCCCCGTTGGCGTTATCGTCACGTGCTTCCTGGATGATGGCGTGTACCGCGGCTTCCGCATCGTCACGCAGCTGCATGAACGACCCATAGCTGCCCTGATCCCCAGGGATCTCGGCGGTGGCCAGCCACCGACCATTAACATGACGATAGAGATCGTCTTGGATCCTGACTTCGTGGTCTCGGTGGTCCACTGAGCTCGCGGGCATGGGCATCGTCGGTGAGGCTGGATCTGCAGTCATGGCTCCCCAAGGGTATGGACGCCCACAGTGACCGTGGCGTCGAGGATGGTCTGCCACTCACCCTACTGATCGACTTCGGGCTTTGGCTGTGCGCCGGCCAAAGTTCCCCTGAACGCGAAACCTCGAACCGGGGACCACCCCTCAGGAAAGCAGGGTTAAATGCGTAGGGCGCCGGACGATGTCCAGCGCCCTACTCAAAGTTTGGCCGGCGGCGACCTACTCTCCCACACCCTCCC